>CAZYHO010000023.1:0-19270 GCA_964647495.1 uncultured Akkermansia sp.
ATTTGACGAATTTCGTTGAGTTTGTTGACAGAAGATCGGAATGATCCTGATCCGTGGCGATCACCTGCCGCGATTCCTGTACCGGATCGGGAGAAACCGATTCCCCTCGCCGCAACCTTCGCAAAAGCCCATGACTTTTCCACTTCTGTCCTGGTTCGTCCGCATGGCCCTTCCGCTCGGGACGTCGCTCGCCTCCGCCCTCGCCCAGGACTACACACCCGCGGTCTCCCGCCCGGGCGCGACCGTCCCCTACATCCGTTATGAAGCCGAGAACGGCACGCTGGGGGGAAAGGCCGCCGTGCAGGGGCCGAACCGGACCATCGGCGATCTCGGCGGCGAAGCCTCGGGCCGCAGGGCCGTCAAGCTGGAGAACACCGGCGACAGCGTCGAATGGATCGCCACCGCGGACGCGAACAGCATCGTCATCCGCAATTCCATCCCCGATACGCCCGACGGCGCGGGGCAGGACGCCACGATCGGGGTCTATGTGAACGGCGCCAAAAAGAGTTCTGTGACGCTCACTTCCAGATACGCCTGGCTCTATGGACCCGAGACGGATCCGAAGAACGAGCCCGGGCTCGGCAGCCCACGGCGCATCTATGACGAGTCGCATCGGTTGTTCGACTTCGCGGTCCGCAAGGGCGATCGCGTCGCGCTGAAAAAGGATGCCGGCGACGAGGCGGCATACTACGGCATCGACTTCATCGAGCTCGAACTCGTCGCCCCGCCGAAGCCCTGCCCTGCCGGTTTCATCAACATCGCGGACGAAGGCATCACGCCCGGGAACTTCGGCGAAAAGATCGCGACGCTCATCCAGTGGTTCGGGTGGAAGGAAGGCTACAAGGGCAGGAAGGGCATCTACATCCCGCCTGGCCGCTACAAGATGGCCTCCCAGGCGATGATCAACAACGGCATCGAACCCGGCTTCGAGATCACCGGCGCCGGCATGTGGCACACCGTCCTCTACAACGACAACGGCGCGGACGCCGACTGGGGCACCCCCGGCTTCAACCTCAACGGCAGGAGCGCGAAGTTTTCCGACCTCGCCATCTTCGGCGCCAGCCGCACGCGCACCGGCAGCGGCAAGCCGTTCTTCAACGGCTATGGCGACGGCACGGCGATGACCCGCATCTGGATCGAGCACATGACCTGCGGCTTCTGGGTCGGCGGCAGCTCCGGCGTCACGAACAACCTCACCATCGACAGTTGCCGGCTGCGCAACCTCGGCGCCGACGGCATCAACCTCTGCAACGGCACCAAGAACAGCACGGTCGTGAACACCACCGTCCGAGGTTCGGGCGACGACGGCATCGCAATCTGGTCCGCGCCGGAGCACGACGGCCCCGCCGGCGGCATCGACTACGCCGGCTGCGCCAACAACGTGGTCAAGAACTGCACCGTGGAACTACCCTGGCGCGCCAGCGCCTATGCGATCTACGGCGGCAAGGACAACACGATCCGCGACTGCATCGCCCGGGACACGCTCACCTATCCCGGGGTGAACATCTCCTCGACCCATAAGCCGCGCCCGTTCGAGGGCGCCACGCTTGTCGAAAACGTGCTCATCGAGCGCTGCGGCGGCACGTTCTGGTCGGGCCAGCAATTCGGCGGCGTGTGGATCATGGCCGACGACGATGCCGTGAATGGAGTGACCTTCCGCAACATCGACATCGTCGAGCCGACCTGCTCCGGGATCATGCTCAAGAGCGAGACCTGCAACAAGCCCGCGCATCCAATGAACGTCACCTTCGAGAACGTGAACGTCGTCAGGCCGGGCACGAGCGGCGTGTTCGTCGTCGATGCGAAGGGTGCCGCAAACTTCAGGAAGACACGCCTCATCGGCGTTTCGGGAGAAAAAGTCGCGAAGATCAAGGACACCAACGGGAAGACAGGCACGGGCGACATCGCCTTCAGCGTCGATCGGGCAAGCGCCGGCTTCCAGCCCGGCGCGCCTTCCGTCGAATGACCAATGACCAATGACCAATCCATGCATGAAAACAATTCATGCGTGATCCAAATTTTTCCACGGCCGGCGCATGCGGTGGCGGGGCTTGCTGGCACGGGCGTTGCGGTTGTGCGGTCTGGTGATGACGAAGATCAATCTGCCCGCTGCCGCTCCCTGCGCCCAGGCTCCGCTGTACTGGCGGAACCGTGCCGTGCGGCTGGGATTCGTTCCGGTCATCGACTGCGCGCCGCTGCTCGTCGGGGCGCAGCTTCGCTTGTTTGAAAAGCACGGTGTGGAAGTGGTGATCGAGCGCCAGCTCGGCTGGGCGACCGTCCGCGACAAGATTTTCAGCGGCGAACTCGACGGCAGCCACGCGGTGGCCGGGCTCTCGCTTTCGATGCCTCTGGGGCTGCACGGGCACCGCTGCGAAGTGATCGCGCCATTCGTGATGAACCTCCACGGGAACGCGATCACGCTCAGTCTCGATCTGTGGCGGCGCGGGGTGCGGGATGCCGCGTCGTTGCGGAAGCTCATCCGGAGCACGCCGCACCGGCTGCTGACGCTGGCGGCGGTTTCCCGGCACTCATACCACCTCTTCCTGCTTAGAAGCTGGCTGGCCTCGGGCGGCATCGACCCGGACCGCGACGTGCGGATCGTCGTCCTGCCTCCCACGCAACTGGTCGGAAATCTCGCCGACAAATTGATCGACGGCTGCTGCGTCGGCGAGCCGTGGACCAGTGAGGCGGTGGCGCGTGGGCTCGGCTGGTGTGCGGCCACGAGCGACCAGATCGCGCCCGGGCATGTGGAGAAAGTCCTGCTCCTGCGCGCGGATTTCGCCCATGAGCGGCCGGAGGTGGCGCCGGCGCTCATCCGTGCGCTCGATGAAGCCTGCCGCTTCTGCGACGCGCCCGGCAACCGGGCCGAGGTGGCGGAACGCCTGGCCGCGAGCGGTCACTTCACGGCGCCGGTGGAAGTCTTGAAGCGCTCGCTGTGCGGCCCGTTCGATCTCGGCACGGGCGCCGTCCGCGACGCGAAGGGGCTGCACATTTTCCACGGAGACGCCGCGAACGTACCGACCACGGCCAGGGCCAGGGCCGTGCTCGCGCAATTTCGCCATCACGCGCTCATCCCGGACACGGTGGCCGCCGAGCTTGCGCCGCGACTGCCCACGATCTGGCGCGAGGACCTGTACCGCCTCGCGCTCGATGGAGCCGGTGTCTCCCGCCCTGATTCCGCCCCACTCATGAAACGCAAACCAGCCTCCCCTCGCGCCGTCCGCCGCCGGACCATTCTCAAATCGACCGCCGCCCTCGGCCTGAGTTCGCTCATCGCCGGCCTGCCGCGCGGCTGGGCCGGCTCCGTCCATGCGAGCGACGCGCCCGAGTCGCCCGACGTGAAGCTCGGCATCATCGCTCTCACCGACTGCTCGAGCTTCGTGATCGCCCACGAAAAGGGATTCTTCAAAAAGCACGGCATCAATGCCACCATCACGAAAGGCGCCAGTTGGGCGGCCGTCCGCGATTCGCTGACCAACGGCGACATCCATGGCTCGCACATGCTCATCGGCATGCCCATCGCGTCCACGCTCGGCCTCGCCGGCGCGCCGAAAAAACCGATGATCGCTCCGTTTCTGATCAACCGGAACGGCCAGGCCATCACGCTGGCGAACAAGTTCCGGGGGAAAGTGCAGGACGATCCGAAAGCGCTGAAACCCTTCGTGGACGAAGCAAAAAAAGCCGGCACGCCACTCACGTTCGCGATGACGTTTCCGCCCGGCACGCACGCGATGTGGATGCGCTACTGGCTGGCCGCCGGCGGCATCCACCCCGGCGACGCCAAGGGTGGCGGAGGCGACGTCTCACTGGTGACCGTTCCGCCGCCCCAGATGGTGGCGAACATGAAGATCGGCAAGATGGACGGCTTCTGCGTCGGCGAGCCGTGGGGCGCGCGATCCATCGCGGACGACGTGGGCTACACGGCCATCACCACACAGGCGATCTGGAACGACCACCCTGAAAAGGTGTGCGCCTTCACCGCGGAGTGGGCCGCGAGAAACCCGAAAACCGTGAAAGCCGTCCTCAAGGCGCTGCACGAGGCCGGCGTGTGGCTCGACAACATGGAGAACCGCGTCGAGCAGGCAAAGATCGTCAGCGCGGCGACCTATATCAACTGCCCGCCGGAAATCATTCTCGGCCGCCTCCAGGGCAAATACGCCATGGGTGACGGACGCAAGTTCCGCGACCCGGCGTACATGATCTTCAGCGACCGGAACTGCAATTACCCGCAACTCAAATACGCCAGGTGGTGGCTCACGCAATTGCGCCGCTGGGGCTTCGTGGAAACCGCTCCCGACTACGATGCCGTCTCGCGGCAGGTGATGCGTCCCGACATTTACGAGGAGGCGATGAAAGAAATCGGCTGGACGCACGGCGGCCCCGACAACCGGCCGGAAACACTCTTCGATGGCCGCACTTTTGATCCCGAAAGCGACCCCGAAGCCTATGCCGCGGGTTTCGACACCCATTCCATCCCCGCCTGAACCACCATGAACGCCTCCATGAAATCGCGTCTCGCCACATTTCTCCTGCCCCTGGCCGGCGCGCTGATCTGCCTGGCAGTCTGGCAGTTCGTCTCCGGCCGCTCCATCACCCGTGAAACGGTGGATGACTGGGGGGATAACATCACAAAGATCGAGCGCACCGGGCTTTCCCCCGATCTTCCCGGCCCAGCGGAGACGTGGGCCGGCAGCCGTCCGTACGTGATGGAGCCGCTGGCAAAACGCGGCGAACTCGATCAAGGCATCCTGCGCTTCACCTGGCTCTCGTTGAAGCTGGTGGCGGTGGGTTACGGCATCGCCCTGCTGCTCGGCACGCCGCTCGGCTTTCTTCTCGGGCTCTCGCCGACGTTCACGAAGATGTTCGATCCGATCATCCAGGTGCTGCGGCCGGTCTCCCCGCTGGCCTGGCTGCCGCTCGGCATGATCCTCTTCGCCAGGCTCGTGGTGCGCGATGAAACAGGCAACGTGGTGTGGGGAGCGAGCGACGCGGCGGCCGTGTTCACGATCGCCATCTGCGCGATGTGGCCGACCGTCATGAATACCGCGGTAGGCGTGCGCGCGGTGCCGCAGGATTACCTGAATGTCGCCCGCGTGCTCAAACTCTCGAAACTGAAAACGCTGCGGAAAGTGCTGCTGCCGGCCGCGCTGCCATACATGTTCACCGGCTTCCGCCTCAGTCTCGGCATCGCCTGGCTGGTCATCGTGGCCGCGGAAATGCTCACGGGCAAGCCGGGCATCGGGGGGTTCCTCTGGCAGCAATACAACGCGCTGAGCTACTCCCATATCATCCTGTGCATCCTGACGATCGGCATCGTCGGATTCGTGCTCGACCGCCTGATGAGCGCCGTGGAAGCACGACTGAAAGCCGTCTGATATCATGACCCCACTCATCTCATTGTCAGGCGTCAGCAAATCGTTCGACGGCCGGGCCGTCCTCCGGGACATCGATCTCGTGGTGAACGAAGGCGAGTTCGTTTCCATCATCGGGTGTTCAGGCACGGGGAAATCCACCCTGATCTCGTTGATCGCCGGCCTGCTCACGCCCGACGCCGGTAGCATCACGCTGGCGGGAAAACCTGTCGACGGGCCGGGGCCGGATCGCGGGATCATTTTTCAAAACTACAGCCTGCTCCCCTGGCTGACCGTGGAGGAAAATGTCGCGCTCGCCGTCGACGAAGTCTTTGCCTCGTGGACGGCGGAGCGGCGCCGCGAACACGTCACCCGTTACGTGTCCATGGTGAAGCTCGGCCACGCCGCGAAACGCCTGCCGCGCGAACTTTCCGGCGGAATGCGGCAGCGCGTGGCGGTGGCGCGCGCGCTGGCCATGGAGCCGATGGTCCTGCTGCTCGATGAGCCGCTGAGCGCGCTTGACGCCCTGACGCGGGCCACGCTCCAGGACGAAATATCCGACATCTGGCAACGCCGGCGCACCACGGTCATCTGGGTCACCAATGACCCGGATGAAGCCATCCTCATGGCCGACCGCGTCATCCCGCTCACGCCAGGCCCCGGGGCCACGCTCGGTCCGGCGATGCCCGTCACTCTCGCCCGGCCGCGCGACCGCCGCTCGATCAATCACGACGCCGGGTTCAAAGCCGCGCGCGCGAAACTCGTGAATTGGCTCATGGATGCCAGGAAACGCACCGCGCCCGCCGTGGTGCGCCATGTCACGCTGCCCGACATCCTCCCCGAAGACCTCACCACCGTGAACACGCTGCAATATATCAACCGTCGCGGCCCCCGCCGGCGCAGTGACCTGCACAAGGAAACCGTGGAGGTGGTATCATGAGCGGCCGGCGCATCCCCATGCTCGAAATCGACCGGCTTTCCAAGGCGTATCCCGCGCCCGGCGGCGGCCAGACGCTCATCGTGAAGGAGTTTTCGCTCAAACTGGCCCAGGGCGAGTTATGCACGCTCATCGGCCATTCGGGCTGCGGGAAATCGACCGTTCTCTCCATCGTCGCGGGTCTCTCCAGGCAGACGTCCGGTAACATCATCCTCGGCAGCCGCGAATCGGTGGACGCGGGTCCCGACCGCGGCGTCGTATTTCAGGCGCCGTGCCTGCTGCCGTGGCTGACCGCATTGGAAAACGTCATGCTCGGCGTGGACCAGGTTTACTTCACCGCGTCACGCCGCGAACGCCGCCAGATCGCGGAGTATTACCTGTCTGTCGTCGGCCTCGCGGATGCCCTGGACACATACCCCAAGGCCCTTTCGCAAGGCATGCGCCAGCGCGTCGGCATCGCTCGCGCCTTCGCCCTGCAACCGAAGATGCTGCTGCTGGACGAGCCGTTCGGCATGCTCGACGCCCTCACGCGCATGGAGTTGCACGGCGTGCTGCTGGACCTCTGGCGGCGCTTCCGCATCACCACCCTCATGGTCACGCACGATGTCGATGAAGCCATCTATCTTTCCGACCGCGTGGTCATGATGAGCGACGGTCCCGAGGCGGAGGTAGGCGACATCCTGCGCATCCCGTTCGAGCGACCGCGCGACCGCCGCGCCGTGCTGGCCGATCCGCGCTACTACGAGCTGAGGCATCATCTCATCGGTTTCCTCAACGACCGCTCCCATATCCGGCCGAGCCGCGAGCCGGACTTCGTCCCATCCCCCGATATGGCCGCCGATGGTTTTATCCAGGGCGCCTGCCTCGCCGCCTCCTGACCCGCACTTTCACGCCACCAACCGCCCTCAAGGATAAAGGAGACATGCCATGCCTGCGATGACCCTCGATCACATTTCCGCGCCGGCGCGCCCCGCGACCGGTGACTTCAGCAACGAGCAGAAACGATGGCTCGAAGGGTTTTTCGCCGGAGTGAAGGCCGGTGGTGTGACCTTCGGCGATCTCGCGCCCACACCGGCCGCCCCCGCCGCGCCGGCCGCGCCCGCCGGCCCATCGTTCGAGGACATGACGAAGGAAGAGCGGATCAAGCGCGAGCGGCATCCGTTCGATGCCATGGAGCAGCTCGTGATCGACGCGCGCTGGAACGCGAAGCCGGAGCCCGACAACGTCTTCCGCTACAAATGGAACGGCCTGTTCTGGCTGAGCCCCGTGAAAGACGGTTACATGTGCCGCCTGCGCATACCCGGAGGCGTCGTGCGCAGCCATCAATTGCGCGAACTGGCGGCCATCTCGCGCGAACTCACGACGGGGTACATCCAGATCACCACGCGCAATAACTTCCAGATCCGGCTCATCGAGCCGAAGAACTGCCCGGAAGTGTTGCGCCGGATCCAGGGATGCGGGCTGCATTCCAGGGGAGCGGGCGCGGACAACATCCGGAACATCACGATGAACCCGTGCGCCGGCCTCGATCCGCACGAACTCATCGACGTCCGCCCGCTCGTGAACGAACTGGCCACGCTCATCGTGGCGACAAAGGAGTTCTACGACCTCCCGCGAAAGTTCAACATCGCCTACGACGGCGGCGGGCTCATTTCCTCCGTCGAAGACACCAATGACATCGGCGCGCGCGCGGTCGAAATCGCCGAGAACGGCTCGGGCCTCGCGCCCGGCGTCTGGTTTCGCATCGCGCTCGGCGGCGTGACCGGCCACCAGACATTCGCGAGCGACTGGGGGGTGGTCGTGCGGCCGGAAAACCTGAACGATGTCATGCTGGCGCTGCTGCGGGTTTTCATGGCGCATGGCGACCGGACCAATCGCAAAAAAGCGCGCTTCAAATACGTGGTCGAGGCGCTCGGGCTCGACGGAGTGCTCGCCGAGGCCGAAAAGCGGCTGCCGTTCACGCTCACCCGGCTCGCGGCCGACTCCCCGCTGCAGAAGCCGCGCTCGTTTTCGCAGCAAGGCCATTCGCACGTCGGTATCCACGCCCAGAAGCAGGACGGGTTTGTGTATGTCGGAGCCGGTGTGCCGGTGGGGCAGTTGACGGCGCGCCAGCTCGATCGCATCGCCGATCTCGCCGACAGTCACGGCTCGGGCGAGGTGCGGCTGACGGTCTGGCAGAATCTCATCATTCCGAATGTGCGCCGCGCGTTCGCCGCCACGGTCGCGAAAAGCCTGCGCCGGCTCGGCCTGCCGTGCGAGCAATCGCCGCTTCGCAGCGGATTCGTCGCCTGCACGGGGAACCGCTATTGCAAATACGCCGCCACGGACACCAAGGGCCACGCCATCGCCATCATGGAGTATCTCGACCGGCGCGTCCCGCTCGACGTGCCGGTCAATGTGCACTTCACCGGCTGCCCGCACAGTTGCGCGCAGCATTTCATGGGTGACATCGGCCTGCTGGGCACGAAGGCGCGCGGTCTGAGCGGTGAAGGGTATCATGTCACCGTGGGCGGCGGCTTCGGCGAGAACCGGGCGATCGGGCGGCAGATATTCAGCGCGGTGCCGTATGAATCCCTTGGGACCACGCTCGAGGCGATGCTGCGCGGCTATCTCCGCCACCGGAGCGACGGGGAAGGATTCCACGCTTTCTGCCATCGTCATACCGTCGGGCAGCTTCAGGTCCTCTTTTCCGATGAGCGCGCGTAACAGCATGACGGGACTGCTGGTCGACCCGCCCGGTCTTGTGCATCGCACATCGCTGGTCGACCGGCTGCTCGCCGAACAACGGGAACTCTCGACAGCCGTGCTGCAATTCTCGCGCTGGCACGAGCGCGCTCATGGCCTCGAGGACGCCGGTTACCGGACGCTTGTCCCGCTGAGCCGCCCGAAGGCCGGTGAACAATATGCCTTTGAAGTCGATCTGGACCGCTGCACCGCCTGCAAGGCGTGCGTGGTGGCCTGTCACAGCCTGAACGGCCTCGACGGCGCGGAGAGCTGGCGCGACGTCGGCGCGATCCATGCGCCTCGCGAAAATGGCGGAACGACGCACACGGTGACGACGGCGTGCCACCACTGCGAGGATCCCGCGTGCGCGCATGGATGTCCGGTGCTCGCCTACGAAAAGGACGAGGAAACGGGCATCGTCCGGCACCTCGACGACCAGTGCATCGGCTGCTCGTATTGCATCCTCAAATGCCCCTACGAGGTGCCGAAATTCAATGAACGACTCGGCATCGTGCGCAAGTGCGACATGTGCCAGGGCCGGCTCGCCGCCGGCGAGGCGCCGGCCTGCGTCCAATCGTGCCCGAACGAGGCGATCCGGATCACGGTCGTGCAGCGGGAAACCTCGCACCTGCCGGCTCGGGCGCCCATGGTGCCTGGAGCGTTTCCCTCCGGCTACACGCGGCCCACGACGCGTTACGTAAGCTCGCGGGCGTTGCCGCCGGCGGCCCGGCCCGCGGATGCCGCGGCGCTGCGGGTCGAGGAGGCGCACACGCCGCTCGCCGTGATGCTTGTCCTCACGCAGTGCGCCTGCGGGGTGCTCTGGCTGGCGGACGGAAGTTTCCCGATGCTGCTGGCCGGATGGTTGCTGGCGCATGCCGGGCTTGCGGCCAGCCTCGCGCACCTCGGCCAGCCGCTGAAAGCGTGGCGCGCGTTTCTCGGCTGGCGAAGGTCGTGGCTGAGCCGCGAGATCATCGCCTTCGGTCTTTTCGGAGCCATGGCCACCGCCTCGTTGTTCGGGGTGGTCCCCGCGGCGGCGGCGGCCGCGGCCGGTTTCCTCGGGCTCGCCGCGTCGGTCATGGTTTACGCCGACACACGGCGCGAGTTCTGGCAATGGCCGCTCACGGGCGCGCGGTTCGCGGGCACGGCGGTCGTCGGTGGCCTCGCTGTCGCGGGCATCTGGCATTCGCAATGGATCGCCCCCGCCGTGGTGGCCGCGATGTTGAAACTCCTGGCCGAGTTGGCGTGGCTTGCCGTCCGCCGGCACACACTGGCGGCGCGTCTGCACAGCGGACCGCTGCGGGCCTGGACGGCGGGTCGGTTTCTCGCCGGTTTCGCGGGTGCCGCGTTGTTTCCGGCCGCTCCGGCTGCCGGCGCGGTGTTTCTTGTGGCGGGCGAGCTGATCGAGCGGTCGCTGTTTTTCCGGGCGTGCCCGGCCAACCGCATGCCCGGCGTCGGATGAAATCGCGCCCGATCCCGAAACTGCCGGCGATGGCCTGGCGTGAGTGGGACGGCCCGTTGACGGAGGAGTTGGTGCGCGCGCCCGCCCGGTTCGGATTGGGGCAGCTTCCCTCCGCGCAGCAGCCGGCGGCGGTCAGCCGGTCGGTCTGTGGTTTTTGCTCGACCGGCTGCGGGCTGCTCAATCATCTCGCCGCCGATGGATCGGCCATCAACCTCAGTCCGGATCCCGCCTACCCGGTGAATCTCGGCATGGCCTGCCCCAAGGGATGGGAGGCGCTCACACCACTGGACAGCCCGGAGCGCGGCACCACGCCGCTCGTGGATGGCACCCCGGCCGACTGGGGCTCGGCGGCCGCGGAGTTTAGCGCACGGATGCAGCGGATCATTCGCGAACACGGGCCGGAGAGCGTGGCGTTTCTGAGCACGGGCCAGCTCATGACCGAGGAAATGGCGCTGCTCGGCGCGGTGGCGAAATTCGGGATGGGGTTCATCCATGGCGATGGCAACACGCGCCAGTGCATGGCCACGTCCGTCGCCGCCTACAAACAGTCGTTCGGCTTCGACGCGCCTCCCTTCACGTATGCCGATTTCGAGGCGGGAGACGTGCTGGTTTTCATCGGCGCGAATCCCTGCATCGCCCACCCGATCATGTGGCAGCGCGTGCTGAGAAACCCCCACAAGCCGGAAATCGTCGTGATCGACCCCCGGCGGACCGAGACGGCAATGGCCGCCACCCGCCACGTCGCGGTCCGGCCGAAAGGCGATCTGGCGCTGCTCTACGGCCTCGCCCATGTGCTGATCCGCGAAGGCTGGATCGACCGACGCTTCATCGACCGCCACACGACCGGCTTCGTTGAATTCGCGGCCTTCGTGGCCGGCTTCACCCCGGAACGCGTGGCCGCGGAAACCGGCATCCCGCCGGCGGAAATCGAATCGCTCGCCCGCCTGATCGGGCGCGGCCGCGCGGTGTCGTTCTGGTGGACAATGGGCGTCAATCAAAGCCACCAGGCGACGCGGACGGCGCAGGCGATCATCGATCTGGCATTGATGACCGGAAACATCGGGCGGCCGGGCACCGGCGCGAATTCGATCACCGGCCAGTGCAACGCGATGGGCTCACGCCTTTACTCGAACACGACCAGCCTTCTCGGCGGCCATGATTTCACGAATGCCGCGCACCGCGAGAAGATCGCGCTCACGCTGGACATTCCCGTGGAGCGCATTCCATCGCAGCCGGGCCGCGCGTACGACCAGATCATCCAGGGCGTCGCCGAGGGACACATCAAGGGCCTCTGGGTCATCGCCACGAATCCGATGCACTCGTGGGTAGACCTGGGCGCACTGCGCGCGGCCTTCGATCGGCTCGATTGCCTCGTGGTCCAGGACATGTATGCGACCACGGCCACGGCGCGGATGGCGGACATTTTTCTGCCGGCCGCGGGATGGGGAGAAAAAGAGGGCACGTTCATCAATTCCGAGCGCCGGATCGGCGTCTCGCGCCGGGTCCGCAAGGCGCCGGGGCTGGCATTGACCGACTTCTCCATCGTCCGGCTGCTTGCCGAGGCCTGGGGCTGCGGCCCGATGTTTCGCCGGTGGACATCGCCGGAGGCCGTCTTCGGCCTGTTGCGCGAGTGTTCGCGCGGCCAGCCGTGCGACATCACCGGCATCCGCGATTACGCGATGCTCGACGAGTGCGGCGGGATCCAATGGCCGCTGCGCGAAAACGAGCCACCGCCGCCACCCGAACGGCGGCTCTTCCAGGACGGACGCTTCTTCACGGCCGACGGGCGCGCCCGCTTTGTCTTCGATCCCCCGCAGGAACCGCCGCACCAACCATCCGACGAATTCCCGTTCGTGCTCATCACGGGCCGCGGCAGTTCGGCCCAGTGGCATACGGAAACCCGCACCGGCCAGTCGGCCATCCTGCGAAAACTGCACCCGCTCCGGCCCTCCATGGAAATGCATCCGGACGACGCCCGCCGTATCGGCCTGCGTGATGGAGCCACCGCGATCGTCCGGTCTCCGCACGGAAGCTTCGAGGTGCTCGTCAAGCTGGTTCCCACCATCTCCGAAGGCTCCGTCTTCGTTCCCATGCATCACCCGCAGCTCAACAACGCCGTCGCCCCGCTCTTCGATCCCCACAGCCGCCAGCCCGCCTTCAAGCAAACCTGTGTCGCGATTCAGTTGTCGCGATGAACACCTTTCTGGACACCATGGAGAAAGCTCCCGGCCTCCTCCCCGAGGCCGCGACTCAGGGCGCCTCGTCCTCGGCGTGCTCCGCCTCCTCCGCGGCCGGTGGAAATCGGCGGCGCGGCTTGCAGAGATGATGCGCTTCGTGCGCGGAGCGCGCGCATTTCCGGCAAATGAACCGCGGATCCGCGGTCAACCGGCACAGTTCATCGAAGCGCTTTTCGATGTCCTTCTTCGACCAGTCGCAGAGGGTCTTGCCCATGGTTGTTATATCGCCCGGACACGCTCCTCGCACCACCACGGAGTTGCCCCGGCACCCCGATCATTAGCAAACAGGGAGGAACACGAACAAAAGGTGAAAAAGGCCACGGATACTTTTCATCCTGCGGGTTCAATTTTGAGCGTGTTGATTTGCCGCAAAACTGGCGGGCCGAAGGTGATCGGCGCAGCCTGGACCGGAGCGCCGCAGTCGAAGCGCCCGCAGGCGCCTGCGGCCCGTCGCCCCCGCCGCGGAGCCGATCAAGAACACACTGTCCCAACCCTTCAGCCGCGACACAAAAGCCTTGCCGCCATGCCGATACGCACGAGCCGCAGTGGTCTGCGGCGCTCCTGGTTGCGGCGCTTCGCGGGAAAACACGACCCTTCAAAGCTTGCTAATGATCGGGGCCCGGCAGAGAAATTGCAATGTGTCCTTGCCACGGGCGGATCGGAACGTAGTTTGGAATCATTCCAAATAAGCGTTTCAACGACCATCCGACCATGAGCACGACCACCAAATCCACCACAACCACCGCCACCACACCCGTAGCCGCACCGCTCAAAGCCCTGCTCGCGGACAGCTACGCGCTGATGGCGCAGACGCACCTCGCCCACTGGAACGTCGAAGGACCGGCCTTCTTCCAACTGCACACGGCCTTCCAGTCCCAGTACGAAGAACTCTTCGCGGCCATCGATGAAATCGCCGAACGCCTGCGCGCGCTCGACGTCCTCGCCCCCGGCGGCCTGACCACATTCGCCAAACTCTCGAAGGTGCCCGAGTTCGGCGTGGCCCAGGCGCCCGCCAAGGACTTTGTCGCCCACCTCATCGAGGGCCACGAGCAGGCAGTGGCCAGCGCCCGCGTCGTCCGCGAAACCTCGGAAGGCGCCGGCGATCTGGAAACCCAGGATCTCGCCATCGCCCGCATCCAGTCGCACCAGAAAACACTCTGGATGCTCAAGAGTTTCCTCAAAAACCTCTGAGGAACTCCGCCCCCGCGAGCCTCCGGAGAAAGCCTCCGGACTCGCGCGCCCTCCCCTCTCCTAATTACCGTCGAGCAGGCGCCCGATGCCGCCCAGCACGGATCCTTCGCCCACGGAGGATCCTCCCTTGCTTGGAGCGCTCGCGAGAATGCGGTCGGCCAGCCGCGAAAACGGCAGGCTCTGCAACCAGACGGTGCCGTGGCCGTGCAGCGAGGCAAAAAACAACCCCTCCCCGCCGAACACCATGCTCTTCAGGCCGCCCACGCGCTCGATGTCGTAGTTCACACCCTGCGTGAGCGCGACAAGGCAGCCGGTATCGACCAGCAGCTTCTCGCCGCGCAGTTCGCGTTTGATGATCGTGCCGCCGGCGTGGATGAACGCGAGGCCGTCCCCGCTCAGCCGCTGCATGATGAACCCCTCGCCGCCAAACAAGCCGGCGCCCAGCCGCTTGTTGAACGCAATCCCGACCGCCGTGCCGTACGCCGCGCACAGGAACGCGTCCTTCTGGCAGACGATCTCACCATTGAAGTCACTGAGATTCAACGGGATAATCTTTCCAGGATAAGGCGCTCCGAACGCCACCTTCTTCTTGCCCACTCCGCGGTTCGTGAAGTGCGTCATGAAAAGCGACTCCCCGGTCAGCACCCGTTTCCCGATCGTCTTCAGCAACCCGCCGATCCCTCCGACGGGCGCCGAGCCGTCCCCCATCTTCGTCTCGAATTGAATCTCCGAGTCCATGTAGTTCATGCCGCCGGCCTCGGCGATCACCGTCTCGCCAGGATCCAGCTCGACCTCCACAATCTGCATCTCGTTCCCGATCACCTCGTAGTCGATCTCGTGCGACCGCCGCGCTCCTCCCGCCACCGGCAGCGGCGGTGGCGGCGGCGCCACGCCCGTAAACAACCGCGGCACCGCCTGCGACGCCGGCACCCAGCCGGCCGCCCCCTGCGTCCACATCATCGTGCCAGGCGCAATCGCCCCCCGGGCCACCAGTCCCGGCAGCTCGGATTCCGGCGCCGTCAACTGCTGCCGGGCTGAATCAAGATAGTACCACGTCTGCATGAACCTCCCATGCTCCACATCCCCGCCCCATGTGCAAATAATCTCGTCTGCCCTCCAATGCTCTCCCTCCCCATGAGCCCTATGTGCCCATGTGCCCCATAGGCCCTATCCCAACCGCCGCTTCAGCCGCCGCACCAGCTCCGGGTTGCCTTCCAGTTCTTCGGTGACCAGCGTGAGCACGCGCAATGTTTGCGGCGAAATATGATGCTCCATCCCTTCCACGTCGCGGTAGATCGTTTCCTCGTCGATGCCGAAGCGCCGCAGCAGCCGCGTGAGCACGTCGTGCCGCTCGATGATTTCCCTGGCCAGCGCGCGCCCTTTCGGCGTCAGCACCAGCCCGCGGTACCGCTCGTGCACCACGAATCCCTCCGCATCCAGCCGCCGCAGCATCGCCGACACGCTCGCCTGCGACACCCCGAGGTTCCCGGCGATCTCCACGGCCCGCGCATACCCTTTGGCCTCGATCAGATTGTGAATCTGCTCGAGATAATCCTGCACGGCGGTCGTGCTGTCCTGCAAGGCGGGCATGGGTGCGATCAAGGTTTGGGGTTACCGGCGGCACCCGCACTCCCGCGGGCAACGGCGCCACCATGCCGCGCCGCAACAAGGATTCAAGAAAAGAAAAGAAAATTAGTTGCGCCTAAGATTTTGTGATTACATTGAATCATGCGTGTGATTCGGGCGTATTCCTTGTGGCTGGCGGCCGCGGTGCTGGCCGGCTGTGGCGGCGGCGTTCCGGCGCGGCCGGAAGGCGGGAAGAAGCGTGTGGTGACGACGTTCACGATCATAGCGGACATGGCGCGTGAGGTGGCCGGGGAGGCGGCGGTGGTCGAGAGCCTGACGCGGCCCGGCGCGGAGGTGCACGGGTACGAACCGACGCCGCAGGATGTGGTGAAGGCGCAGTCGGCGGATCTGGTGCTGTGGAACGGGATGAATCTTGAGAGCTGGTTCGAGAAGTTTTTCGAGGAGGTGCGCGGGGTGCCGCGCGTGCTGCTCACCGAGGGGATCGAGCCGCTGGGGATCGGGACCGGGCCGTACCAGGGGAAAGCGAACCCGCACGCGTGGATGTCGCCCTCCAACGCCGTGATGTACGTCGAGAACATACGCAAGGCGCTCGTGGCGCTCGATCCGGCGAACGAAGCGGTGTACTCGGCGAACGCGGCCGCGTACGCGGAAAAACTGCGGGCGCTCGACGAGCCGGTGCGCGCGCGCCTGGCCGCGATCCCGGATGACCGGCGGTGGCTGGTGACGAGCGAGGGCGCCTTCTCCTACCTGTGCCGCAACTATGACCTCCGCGAACTCTACCTGTGGCCGATCAACGCCGACGCGCAGGGCACGCCGCAGCAGGTCCAGGCGGTCATCGACGGCGTGCGGGCGCACCGGATTCCCGTGGTATTCTCCGAAAGCACCGTGAGCGACCAGCCGGCGCGGCAGGTCGCGAAAGAGACCGGCGCGCGTTACGGCGGAGTGCTGTACGTCGACTCGCTGACCACGGCGGACGGTCCGGTTCCCACTTTCCTCAAACTGCTGGAGTACAATGCCGAAACCATCGTCCGCGGTTTTCTCGGAGAGTGATCTCCCGATGCCCTCCCCCGCCGCGTCCGCCCGCACGGCGCGCGACCCGTTGCGCCTGGACGTCGAGGGCCTCAGCGTCGTTTATCCCAACGGTCTGCAAGCGCTCCGCGACGCCAGCTTCCAGCTCGTGGGCGGAACGATCTGTGGTCTCGTGGGGCCGAACGGATCGGGCAAGAGCACGCTCTTCAAGAGCCTCATGGGGTTTCTGCGGCCGACCGCCGGCGGCGTCCTGATCAACGGCGCACCGGTGCGCCAGGCTCTGCGCCGCCACCTCGTCGCTTATGTGCCGCAGGCCGAGGAGGTCGACTGGGATTTTCCGGTCAGGGTCCGCGATGTCGTCATGATGGGCCGGTACGGCGCGATGAATTTCCTCCGCATCGCGAAGGCCGCGGACCGGCGCGCGGTCGAGGAGAGCCTGCGACGCGTCGCCATGTGGGAGTACCGCGACCGCCAGATCGGCGAGCTGTCCGGCGGGCAAAAGAAGCGCGTTTTCCTCGCGCGGGCCGTGGCGCAGGGCGGGAGAATCGTGCTTCTCGACGAGCCGTTCACCGGCGTGGACGTGCAGACGGAGGAGGCCATCGTCGACCTGTTGCGCGAGCTGCGCGCCGCCGGGTGCATCGTGCTCGTGAGCACGCACAATCTGGGTTCGGTGCCCGAATTCTGCGACCGCGCCGTACTCATCAACCGCACGGTGCTCGCGCACGGGCCGACCGCGGATGTTTTCACCGAGCACAATCTCACTTCCGCGTTCGGCGGCGTGCTCCGCCAATTCCACTTCGAGCACTCGACCATCCAGCCGCACGACGGAAGAGCGGTCAAAATCATGACCGACGACGAACGCCCGCTGGTCTTCGGCAAGGACGGCCACCTCGAATACAAGGACCGCGCCGGCCGCGAGGATCTCATCGAAGAACGGCGCCACCAGGAGGACGATCGCTGATCATGGCCGCCGCGGACTGGCTCACGCCGTTCCAATACGAATACATGGGACGCGCCATCTGGGTAAGCGGGCTGGTGGGCGCCGTCTGCGGTTTTCTCTCCGCCTTCGTCACGCTCAAGGGCTGGTCCTTGCTCGGCGACGCCCTCTCCCATGCGGTCGTGCCGGGCGTGGCGGTAGCCGCCCTGCTCGGCTGGCCGCTCGCCGCCGGCGCCTTCATCGCCGGCCTGCTCGCCGCGGGATCGATGGCCCTGATCAACCTCAAGAGCCGCCTGCGGGAGGACGCGGTCATGGGAGTCGTCTTCACCACGTTCTTCGCCGCCGGCCTGCTCATCATCTCGCTCACCCCGGGCAGCGTCGATCGCAAAAGCATCATCTTCGGAAACATCCTCGCCATCGCAGACCGCGAACTCGTCCAGATCCTCATTCTCGGCGGCCTCGTGCTCGCCGGCCTCGCCGCGAAATGGCGCGACCTCATGCTCGTTTGCTTCGATCCCACCCATGCCCGCACACTCGGCCTGCCGGTGCGCGCCCTGCAAGCCTGGCTGCTCGTCCTGCTCTCGGCCACCACCGTCGCCGCCCTCCAGGCGGTCGGCGCCATCCTCGTCGTCGCCATGCTCGTCACTCCGGGCGCCACGGCCCACCTGCTCACCGACCGCTTCGGCCGGCTGCTCTGGCTCTCCGCCGGCGTCGGCGCGGGAAGCGCCGTGGCGGGCGCCTACGCGAGTTACTTTTTTAACGGAGCCACCGGCGGCTGCATCGTCACGCTTCAAACGCTCGTCTTCGCGGCCGTTTTTCTTTTCGCTCCCAGGCACGGCCTGCTCGCGACCCGGCGGCGGGCGCGGGCGCGGCGGCTCGGGGAACCTCTGGAAACATGACGCTGATCCTCGAGCCGCTTCAATACGTCTTCCTGCGCGAGGCGCTTGTCGTCGGCATCGTGACCGGCGCCCTGTGCGCGGTCCTGTCCTGTTTCCTCATCCTCAAAGGGTGGTCGCTCATGGGCGACGCCGTTTCCCACGCGGTGCTCCCCGGCATCGTGCTCGCCTACATCGCCGGGCTGCCGCTCGGGCTCGGCGCGTTCGCGGCGGGACTCGGCTGCACCGTGGCTTCGGGATGGCTGAAAACCCACAGCCGTCTCAAGGAGGATACCGTGCTCGGGGTCGTGTTCACTGGTCTGTTCGGTTTCGGACTCGTCCTCTTCAGCCGCGTCGCCTCCGATCTGCACCTCGATCACATCCTCTTCGGCAACATCCTCGGGGTTTCGCGCGCCCAGGTCTGGCAGACATCGCTCATCGGAGTCGCCGCGATCGCCCTGATCCTCGCCAAACGCCGGGACCTGCTCCTCATCTGCTTCGACGAAAAACACGCCCGCGTCCTCGCCCTGCCGGCCACCCTCCTCCACTTCCTCCTGCTCAGCCTGCTCGCGCTCGTCATCGTCGTCTCGCTCCAGGCCGTCGGCCTGCTCCTCGCCGTCGCCATGCTCATCACCCCGGGCGCCACCGCCCGCCTCTGGACCGACACATTCGACGTCATGCTCGCCGTCGCCGCCGCCACCGCCGTCGCGGCCAACATCATCGGCATCCTCCTCAGCTTCCACCTCGATGCGTCCACCGCCGCCTGCATCGTGCTCGTCCAGGCCGCCGGTTTCATCCTCTCCCTCGCCGCCGCCGGACTCCGCGGCCACATCCGCCGCAAAATCGCGGCGCCGGCGGACTGAGGACGTTTGGCTCGGCCATGAAAGCCATGCGGATCATGCGGGCCGTGTGGATCATGCGAAAACGCCGGGGAAAACGCCGG
>CAZYHO010000023.1:19370-20718 GCA_964647495.1 uncultured Akkermansia sp.
TCTTGCATTTGCTGGGCGGACAGCCGGACTTGAGCTTTCCGCAAATCGCCGCGCAGCTTGGCAAATCCGAAAGTGCCGTGGAGCGCGCTATTCGCAAGCTGCGCGAATCCGGCCGCCTGCAACGCATCGGCCCGGCCAAGGGCGGTCATTGGCATGTGGTGAACGATGACAAAGACAGGGAGCTGCGCTGAACGAAGCGTACGGGCGGCTATTTCGCGTCGGGCAGCGGATGGGAGAAATACGGCGCGAGACGGCGCGCGTGTTCGTCGTAGGCGGCCTCGAAAAGCGCCGAGGCACGCTCTGGCCCGGCAAGAACGGCGGCGGTCAGGACGGTGGGCGGCTGCCCGGCGGCCGTGAGCCGGGCGGCCACTTCCGCCTTGATCGCGTTGACGAGAAGACAGCCGCCAACGGTCGAGCCTGGCGCGACAGGGGTGTCGAGCCCGTCCACGGCGACCATGGCGTCGCCGATCGGGGCGCCGGTGTCGAGGACGAGGTCGGCGAAGTCCATGAGTTTTTTTCCGCCGGGGTGGCGGCTGGTGCTGGCGTCGGCGTGGGCGCGCGAAACGATCGCCACGACGCGCACGCCGCGGCGCTGGAATTCGGCGGCCATTTCCACCGGGACGATATTGCAGCCACCGGAGGAAACGACGAGGGCGGTATCGGTCGGCTGCAGCGCGAAATTCCGGAGGATGCGCGCGGCCAGGCCGCTCACGTTTTCAAGGAACATGGCCTGCCGCTGGCCGTTCGCGCCGACCACCAGATTGTGGAACGTGAGCGACAGTTCGACGATCGGGTTGAACCCGGGGAACGATCCGTAACGCGGCCAGAGTTCCTCCACCATGATGCGCGAGTGGCCCGAACCGAACACATGCACCATGCCCCCGCCGAGAATCGTCGCCGCAAACCAGTCGGCGGCCTGGTGAATCAACGGAATCTGGCCTTCGACGGCCGCGATCAAAGCACGGGAACTTTCAAGGTATTGAGCGGCTGGAGTCATGAGTGGAAATCGGGGATCGGTGGTCAGGGGTCAGGGGTCGGAAGTAGTCAGCGGATCAGGAAAGCCGATGAAAGACACCCACTCTTGGCCGAGCCAGATCGTCGTTCCCGCCAAGTGTGCGTTCCCTCCCCTATGACTCCCACTATAATTCCCAGATGGATGCGGGTGCGGATGAAGAAAAAAGTGGGTGTCTGCCATTCTTGTCTGCAATGTCCGCAAAGCAAGGGCGGACGGCCTTGCATCACAGTGGGGCGATAGTGAGCGCGCCCCACCACCGGACGGAACGCGAGCCTCCGCCCTGCGCCGCATTGGGCGTCCAGCCTGCTGCGGGTCTGTCAGCAGGCCGGAGGC
>CAZYHO010000024.1:0-20573 GCA_964647495.1 uncultured Akkermansia sp.
GTCGTGTCGTCATCGAAGAACCTCGTTCAACCGGAGCGACAGGGTGTCAGGCAACATCAACCCAAAAGAACCCCGCATATGGCCAAAATAGTCTGTGTCCTTTACGAAGATCCGGTCACCGGATACCCGACCACCTACGCCAGGGACGAACTCCCGCGGCTGGAGGGCTACCCCGGAGGGCAAACGCTGCCTACGCCCAAGGCGATCGATTTCAAACCCGGCACGCTGCTCGGCAGTGTTTCGGGCGAACTCGGGCTGCGACAATTCCTGGAGTCCCAGGGGCACACGCTGGTGGTGACCTCGGACAAGGACGGCGAGGGGTGCGAACTCGACCGGGAACTCGGCGGCGCGGACATCGTCATTTCCCAACCGTTCTGGCCCGCCTACCTCACGGCGGAGCGGTTCTCCCGGGCGCCGAACCTCAAGCTCGCGATCACCGCGGGCATCGGTTCCGACCATGTGGATCTTCAGGCTGCCATCGAGCGGAGAGTCACCGTGGCGGAGGTCACCTACTGCAACAGCATCAGCGTTTGCGAGCACGTCGTGATGATGATTCTCTCCTTGGTGCGGAACTATATTCCTTCCTATCAATGGGTTGTGAAGGGCGGCTGGAATATCGCCGATTGTGTTTCGCGTTCCTACGATGTCGAAGGCATGCACATCGGCACGGTGGCCGCCGGTCGAATCGGCCTGGCGGTTCTGCGCCGGCTGAAGCCGTTCGACGTCCACCTGCACTACTTCGACCGCCACCGGCTGCCGGAGTCGGTCGAGCGTGAGCTTGGCCTGGTGTGGCACCCGACCGTGGAAGACATGGTCAGCGTGTGCGATGTGGTGACCATCAACTGCCCGCTGCATCCCGAGACCGAACACCTCTTCGATGAGCGGATGATCGCGAAAATGAAGCGGGGGGCCTACATCGTGAACACCGCGCGCGGCAAAATCTGTGATCGGGACGCGGTGGCCCGCGCCTTGGAAACCGGCCAGCTCGCCGGTTACGCGGGTGATGTATGGTTTCCCCAGCCGGCTCCACGGGACCACCCCTGGCGCACCATGCCCCATCACGGGATGACGCCGCACATTTCCGGATCCAGCTTGTCCGCGCAGACGCGATACGCCGCGGGCGTGCGGGAGATTCTCGAATGCTGGTTCGACGGCAGGCCCATCCGCGAGGAGTACCTGATCGTCGATGGCGGCAAACTGGCCGGCGCCGGCGCGCATTCGTACAGCGCAGGCAATGCGACCACGGGCGCGGAGGAAGCCGCCCGATTCAAGGACACCTGACACCCGACGCGACTCAAAGTATTGGTAGAGGCAGCGGTCCGTGCTCGTAGGATTGCGGATGCAACCACCACGAGAAATCACGGCCGGCTATTCGCTGCAACCGCGGCTCCGTGTCTTCGGCGGCCGGCACCTGGTGCTCGGCTGGGGCAAGTTTTTGCTGCTCCAGCTCATTCGCGATACCGGCAGCATCTCTGAAGCGGCGCAACGAATGGGCATTTCCTACAACCACGCGTGGACGCTGGTCAGGACCATGAACGCCAGTTTTCAGCTCCCGCTTGTCGGCACCACACGCGGAGGGAAGCAGAAAGGGGGAGCCCATCTCACCGAAACCGGCGAACAGGTGATGCATCTCTACGCGACCATGATCGACGAAAGCCGGAAGGCCACCCAGGGAACATGGAAGCGGCTGCGGAAACTGCTCGGCCGCGTCGAAGACCTGCCGCCGTCAGCCCCGGAGCACGAGAGCGCATAGCTCCGACAGGACATGAAAAATCGTATCATGAGGGCTCTCGGCTCGACCGGCAGCCAGCCGGGTCAGCGCCAGTCAATTGACCTCGGCAAATGCAGGGAAGTCGTCCTTCAACGTCCTTCAGGGTCTTCCGGACGATGAGTGGGGGTCGTCACTCGCGATCGGAGGAGGAGGCGGGGGCGGGGGCGGGGGCGGTGGAGCCGAAGGGCTCTGAAGGGTATGCGGCGGGGGTGGTTGGGAAGCGGCGCTCATGGCGAACGTGGCTTCGGCTCGCTGGCCTTTGTAGAGAGAGGACCCCACAATTTGGGAGATCACGATGACGGTGATCAGTGAGGCAATGCTCACCCCGAAGAGTAATCCGGGAGTCTGGGTTCCAGTAAGCCCGATAATGAGTCCAGCTCCTACAGCGAGCACCAGATGCCCCAGCAGAATGCCGCCGCACACGCGCGCACGCCAGCCAAGAAGCTCACGCCTGCCACTGAGAGGAAACTTGCCTCGCACCATGGTGACGATGCCGTAAATGAGGACGATGATTTCGAGCATTCCGATTCGAGTGGCAGGTGATCGGCCGATTCTTGGGTCGCGAGACCGGGTGTCAAGTGCCGAGTCTCGGAGTTGCCGCAAGCGAGGATTTTTCAATGAGGGATCGCGCGGGCGGCGTTTTGTGTAAGGTGGGCGGAGGGGGGACCGAACCCCCTTTTCCGCCCTGTTCACTGTTTCACCGTTTATGAGACTTCGATCGATTTGCGCGCTCCTCAGCCTCTCGCTTCATCCTGGAGCGTGGGTGTGGGGGCAGGAGGCGCCGGCGCCATCCGTTTCCGGCGAAGCCGCGGTGCCGGTGGTGGTTCCGCAAGTGGCGAACGCGTCGGCCGAGGTGGAGGAGGCGATCCGGCGTGTCTATCCGTCGCTGGTGCGGATTTACGTGGTCATGGAGGAGGGGAGTGATGGACGGATGAGGAAGCTGCAGGGCAGTGGAAGCGGCACGATCATTTCCGCCGAAGGGCATGTCCTGACCAATCACCATGTGGCGGGCCGCGGCACGCGCTTTGTCTGCACGCTGTCGAGCCGCGAGGAAATCGACGCCACGCTGGTCGGCACCGACGCCTTGTCGGATCTCGCCATCATCAAGCTCGACCTGGCGACGCGGCGGCGTGCCGGAGAGCCGCTTCCGGTCGCCCACTTCGGCGATTCGGATCAATTGAAGGTCGGCGACGTGGTGCTGGCGATGGGCAGTCCGGGCGGATTGTCGCAGTCGGTGACGCGTGGCATCGTGGCGAACACGGAGTTGATTTTGTCGGCTCGGCAGGGCGGGCTGGTGCTCGACGGCGAAAAGGTCGGCGAACTGGTGCGCTGGATCGGGCATGATGCCGTCATTTATCCCGGCAACAGCGGCGGGCCGCTGGTCAACCTGCGCGGCGAAATTATCGGCGTGAATGAAGTGGGCGTGGCGAGCCTCGGCGGCGCCATCCCGTCGAATCTCGCGCAGCGCGTGACCCGGGAGCTGCTCGCCCATGGGCGCGTCACGCGTTCGTGGATCGGGCTCGAAGTCCAGCCCTTGCTGCGTTATTCGGGGGAGGATGAGCGCGGAGTGCTGGTCGCCTCGGTGTGGAAAGACAGCCCCGCCGCCCGCGCCGGGATCGAGCCGGGCGACACGATTACCGAATTCAACGGCGTCGCGGTGGCGGACAGCCGCGCCGAGGAGGACATCCCGCTTTTTAATGCCATGACGCTCGGCATCGCGCCGGGAACCGAAGCGATCGTCAAAGGCCGGCGCGGCGGCGAGACCCGCGAATGGAAATTGACCACGGTCGAGCGCGAGCCGAACCTGGCCAAGGAAGTCGAGTTGTCCGGCTGGGCGATCACCGCGCGCGATCTCACCACCGTATCCGCGCTGGAGAACAATCGCGAGAACACCCGGGGCGTGATGGTCGACACCGTGCGATCCGGCGGCCCCTCTGCCGAGGCGAAACCGCCGCTGCGCCCGAACGACATCATCGTCCAGGCCGGCGGCAGGGAAATCACTTCCATCGCCGACCTCGCCGACTTCACGGAGGCGCACATCGGGAACGCGACCGCGCCGAAGGCCGCGCTCGTGCGATTCGAGCGCAATCGCGAAGACTTCGTCACCGTGGTCAAGATCGGACCCGAACCCGAACGGCGGCGCCCTCAACTCGCCGACAAACCGTGGCTCGGTGCCAGCCTGCAAGTGCTGACCGACGACCTCGCCGCCGCTCTCGGAGTGACGGGCAAAAAAGGCGTGCGGGTCACCGCCGTGACGCCAGGCGGCCCGGCCGCACTGGCCGGTCTGCTTCCCGGCGACCTGCTGCTCAAACTCGACGGCCGTGTGATCAACGCGCGCCGTCCCGAAGACAGCGAGGTGCTGCCGGAACTCATCCGCTCGTATCCGGTGGATGCCGTGGTCGAATTCGAAGGCCGCCGCGGCGAGGAACCCCTCACTCTGAGCGTGACCCTTTCCCTCCGACCGAAAGACGAACTCGAGCTGGCCGAGTACAAGGACGATCGCTTCGAACTCACCGCCCGCGAGCTTTCCGCCAGCCAGCGGGCCCGGTACGAACTCGATGACGCGATCCAGGGCGTGAGCATCCTCAAGATCGAGCCCAGCGGATGGGCCGCGCTCGGCGGGCTCGCTCCTGATGACATTGTCCTGAAAGTCAACGGACGCGCCATGGAATCCATCCCCGTGTTCAGAGAAACCCTGCTGGCCTTGCGGGAAAACCGGCCGCGCAGCGTGACATTCTTCATCCGCCGCGGCCCGCGCACGCTTTTCCGCGAAGTCGAACCCAAATGGTGATCGTCGCCGCTTCACAAAACCAATCCACACCCATGACCATCCGCACTCTGTTACTTGTATCGTCGCTGGCAGCCTCCCCGGCCGCACTGGCCGCCAGTGGCGAACTCAAAGCCGCCGCCGCCAGAATCTCCCATGCCCATCGCGACAGCGTGGTGTGGATCTCCGTCATCGTCAAAACCAGCCTCTCCGTCGACGGCGACGCGCCAGCCCAGATCAAGGCCGCCCTGGCCGGCCAGGACAAGGAGGCGAAGCAGGAAACCACCGGCACGGTCATCGACGCGTCCGGCCTGATCGTCACCGCGCTCTTCGGCATCGATAAATCCGCGCTCGTGGATGGCCGCACGGTCCAGACGCCGATGGGCGTGATCAAGCTCAAGTCCGAGTCGGAAATCAAGGAGGTGAAAGTCATCACCGCGGATGGATCGGAAATCCCCGCCGACCTCGTGCTCAAGGACGCCGATCTCGGCCTCGCCTTCATCCGCGTCCGCGCCGACAGCCCCGAAGCCGAGGGCGTGACGTTTACCGCCATCGATCTCGCGGCCTCGCGGCACGGCGAGCTGCTCGACGACGCCATCTCGCTGGGCCGCCTCAACGAGGACTTCAACCGCGAGCCCAGCGTCGTCACCACCGAAGTCTCCGGCATCACCTCGCGTCCGCGCACTTATTTCCGTGTGCTGACCGATTCCGTGGGCACTCCCGTTTTTCTGGCCGACGGCAAATTGCTCGGCCTGACCGTCGTGCGCCCGCCCAAGGGGGATCTCGACGCCGGCAGCACCCAGATTCTTCCTGTTGTCCTTCCGGCCGCGGACGTGGCGAGGATTGCCGAACAGGCGAAGACCGCCGAGCCCGTCACCACCTCGCCCGAGGAAAAAGCCCCCGAGGACGAGTCATCCGACGAGGAAAAACCCGCCGAAGAGGCCGAGGCGCCGGAGGCCGCCGGTGAGAAGGAGGAATAGCCGGATGGCGCACGAAGGATGGCGGCTTGAAAAAAGACGGGCGCGAGGCGGCCCGATGAAACGCGCGGTCGTTGTCGTGGCACGCACGGGCGGCACGGTACTCCTGGGTGTTTCGCTCTTGCTCATCGGCTGCCAGTCGCGCCTGATTTATTTTCCGCGGCCCTACACGGCGCGCGACGACGCGGATTTTGTGGCCCGCGGCGGCACGGTGCTCACGTTCACGACGGCGCATGGGCTCCAGCGCGCGCGCTTTTTGCCCGGCGCCTCCGCCGACTCGCGCCTCTGGATCTGGTGCCCTGGAAACGCGGCGCTGGCGCTCGACTATCTTGAAGAAGCGCGCACCTGGGACCCGGAGGCCGGCTGGCTGTTCGTCGATTACCCCGGTTACGGCGGCAATGCCGGGAAGCCGTCGCCGCACAGCGTCGCCGCCAACCTCACCGGCGCCGTGCAGGCACTGGCCACGCATCTCGGCACCACGCCTCAGGCCCTCACGCCGCGTCTCGGCGCGGCCGGCCAGTCGCTCGGCGCGGCCGCCGCCCTGATGGCGGTCGAAGATCTGCGGCTCGACCGCGCCGTCCTGCTCGCCCCGTTCACCAGCATGACGGAAATGGGACGCCTCGTCGTCGGCTGGCCGCTTTGTCATCTCAACCGCCATCGGTACGACAACCGCCGCACGCTCGCCGCCGTCACAGCCCATGGCGCCCGCGTCTGGATCGTGCATGGCGTTAACGACGAGGTTATTCCGGTGCGGATGGCGCGCGACCTCGCCGGGCTCGCGCCGGAGGCCACCGACCTCACGGAAGTGCCGGGCGCCCGGCACAACGACATCTGGCAGGTCGCTCCGGGCGCCATCAAGGACGTTTTTCGGCGGGCGGGGAGCCGGTGAAATTCCTGCTTCCTGCGATTTGACCGGCGGGAGGTGTGTGCCACGCTTTGGTTCCCGCGGCTGTCGGTTCCGCCTGCGGCCCGATCCACACTCCTTGAACTGACCACCACTCAACCCCGATCACATGAAGTCCACATCTCGTCGCAGCTTCCTCCGCACCGTCGGCGTCGCCGGCACCGCCGCCGGTCTCGGTTTCCCCGCCATCACCCGCTCGGCCGACCCTAACAGCAGGCTGGGCATTGCCGGCATCGGCGGGGGAGGGGGCAAGGGAGAAAGCGATCTCGCCGCCGCCGCCGAAGGCAACACCGTCGTCGCCATCTGTGACACCGATCGCACCAGACTGGCCGCCGCCCTGAAGAAACACAACCTCCCCGCCGAAAAAGGCTTCACCGATTTCCGCCGCATGCTCGATTCCGTCAAGGAAATCGACGCCTGTACCGTCTCCACCGCGGACCACGCGCACTACCCGGCCGCCATGCACGCCATGGGACTCGGCAAACATGTGTGCGTCCAGAAACCGCTGACCAATACGCTCTGGGAAGCCCACCAGCTCGCCCTCGGCGCCGCCAAAAAGAACGTCGTCACCGGCATGGGCAACCAGGGTCACACCGGCGAAGGCATGCGCCTTTGCAAAGAATGGGTCCAGCAGGGCGCCATCGGCACCGTCAAGGAAATCCACGTCTGGACAAACCGCCCGATCTGGCCGCAGGGCAACAAAGCGAACTTCGCCACCGGCCAGCCGACGCCCGAGGATCTCGACTGGGAGGCTTGGCAGGCCGCCAATCCGCTTGTCGGTTTCACGTCCGGCCTGCATCCATTTGCGTGGCGCGGCCACACCCTCTACGGCGCCGGCGCCATGGGCGACATGGGATGCCACCTTCTCGACGGACCGTTCTGGGCGCTCGATCTCGATAAATCCATCACCAAGGACCTCATCAAGATCGAAGCCGAAGCCGAGGAAGCCGGCGAACACCACTGGCCCAAGGCCAGCACGATCAAGGTGCACTTCCCGAACGTCGTCCTCCATTGGTACGACGGCGGTCGCAAGCCGAAACGGCCCGAGCAACTCGAGGAATCGCGCAACCTTTCCGACGGCGGCTTTTTCATCGTGGGCGACAAAGGGGTCATCTACGACCAGAGCGACTACTGCTCGTCACCGCGCCTCATTCCCGAAAGCAGCCACAAAGAGTGGGTCGCGACCGGACCGAAAAAGACGCTGGAGCGCAGCACGCATCCGGGCAACCCGCAGGGCGAATGGACCAATGCGATCAAGAACGGCCTGAAGTGCCCGAGCGGTTTCGAGTACTCGGTGCCGCTGACGTACCTGTGCCTGCTCGGCAACCTGGGCATCCAGGTCGGCAAACCCATCGAGTTCGATCCGAACAAGCTCGAAGTCGTCGGCATGCCGGAGGCGGCGAAGTTCATCAAGCGCACCTACCGCGAAGGCTGGGAGTACAGCGCGGACAAGATCTGAGCCCGTCCGCCCGGTGTTGCGGCGGTGATGGCCTGCGGGGCCGCGCCGCCGTGGCGGATGGCGGATTTCCCGCGGCCCATGCCCATGCCACGCTGGATCAAGCGCCTCCTGATTTTCGGCGCGCTCGCCATGGTGGTGGTGGCGGGCGGCGGTGCGCTGGCGGTCTGGCTTGCGGTGCGCCAGATCACGCCCGAGCGGATCGTGCATGAACTGGAGGCGTCATGCAACGCGCGGGTGCAACTGGACGGGTGCGGGCTCTCGCTGTTTTCCTCGCCGGCACGGCTGGAGCTGACCGGCCTGCATTTCCATCTGCGTGACGGCGAGGCCGATCGCGCCACGCCACCGGCGAGCCGCCCGCCCATCAAGATCGGCAATACGTACGTGCGCATGCGCCGCGGAGTGGTCGAAGCGGATCTGGCCGCTCTGCTCTTCCGCCGCGAAATAAAAGTACGCAGCCTGCTCATCGAGATGGGCGATGTGAAGTGCGACATCCTCCCCGGCGGCGGGAATTCGTTGCGCGACCTCTTCCGCTCGCCGGCCACCGTCGCGGGCCGGCCCAACGCCGCGACTGTCGCCCTGGCTCCCGTCGCCGCGGCCATCGCGGTGGCGGCACAGGCGGCCGCCGATTCCGCGCCTCCGGCAGGCGGTTCCGCGGTCGACGACGCGGCCGGCGACACTTCCTCGGATGCCGACGAAAATCAGCCGGATCCGCTGCCGGAATTTCACGCCCGCGACCTGCCGGGGCCGATCGCCATCGACCGGCTGACGCTCGTGGAAAGCCGTGTCCGCATCCGCAACCGCAAGACACGCGGCGTCACCGAACTCAATCAGTTGCATCTCAGCGTGACAGGCCTGGCCATCGATCCGGCGCGCCTCGCCGATGCCGGCCGCGCCGAGGTGGCGCTCCGCTCGCGCATCTGGGTGGACGGTGGCCGCAAAAACCCTGGCCGCCTCGCCGAACTCGACGTCTCGGTGGAAGGCGGGCTCGCGCTTTTCGACGCCGCCACAGGCCGCCTCCACCCGGATCTCCATGCGACCGCCGTCATCGCGGCCGGCGCGACGTTGCGCTCGCTCCCGGCCCTCGAAAAGATCGAAAAAAACCTCGCGCGCGCCCGCCGTGCCGGCCTGCACATTTCACCGCTCGCCACCGAAGCCGTGCTCGCCACCGATGCCTCGCTGCCATTGCTTCTGAGCGGTCACCGGCTCGGCCTGGCCGGTCCCGCGACGCTGGACTTCACCGATTACGCGCTGGTGGTCGAAACGGGGGGCATGCTTGATTTCGACGACGACACGCACGACGTGGCCGCCGCGTGGATCGCGAGCCAGGCGATTTCCGACAAGGCGCTGGCCGGCGCGGATGAGTTCCTCGGAGCGCTGGGGGACGACGTCGCGGCCGAGTTGCGCCGGCTGCTCATCGACCCCCTGGTCAAGAATAACCGCATCCACATGGACTTCACGTCGCGCGGCGAACTCGCCAAGCCGGATGTGAATGTCCTTCACCCGCTCAAGGACATCACGGATCAGATCAAGGACACCGGCCGCGGTTTGCTCGATCGCCTGAAGGAAAACTGAGCGGGCCGTCAGGGGCGCGCGAGCAGAGACATCACGGCTTTCTGCGCGTGCAGCCGATTCTCGGCTTCCTGGAAGATCGTGTCGGCATGCGCCTCCAGCACGGCCTCGGTGATTTCCTTGCCGCGATACGCCGGTAGACAGTGCATCACGATCGCCCGCGGGCTCGCCCGGCGCACGAGCGCGTCGTCGATCTGATAAGCCCTGAGATCTTTCAGCCGCTGCGCTCCCTCGGCCTCCTGGCCCATGCTCACGAAAACATCCGTGTAGAGCACGTCCGCTCCGGCGGCCGCCTTCGCCGGATCTTTTTCGCACGTGATGCGGCCGGTCTGGAAACGCCGCAGATAAGTCGGCTTCGGCTGGTACTTTGGCGGCGCGCAGATCACGAGATCGAAGCCGAGCCTCTCGGCCGCCCACATCCATGAGCGCGCCATGTTGTTGTCGCCGTCGCCCATGAAGACGACCTTGCGGCCTTCCCAGCCGCCGAGTTTTTCCTGCATCGTCTGCAAATCGGCGAGCACCTGGCAGGGATGCTCCTCGTCGGTGAGCGCATTGATCGTCGGAAGGCCGCTGTAATGCGCGAAGTCGGCCACGTCCTGCTGCGCGAATGTCCGGATGATCGCCCCATGCACGATGCGGCCGAAAACGCGCGCCGTGTCCTTGATCGGCTCGCCGCGGCCCAACTGCGAATCCGCCGGGCTCAGGAAAAACACGTCGCCTCCCAGCTCGCGCACGCCGACCTCGAAACTGACGCGTGTGCGCGTCGATGCCTTCGTGAAAATCATGGCCCACGTCTGCCCGTGCAGCGGCTGGTGGCGCGCCGCCGCCGGCGTGCCGCGCTGCTTCTTGAGCCTGGCGGCCAGGCTCAGGATCTTCTTCATCTCACCGGCGGTGAGTTGCTCCAGGGACAGCAGATGATTCATGGCGGATCAAGGAAAATGAAGCGGGCCGGTTGATCCGCCGCCTCCGACGAACAAACCGGCCCCTGAATCGCGGGGAAAGGCGCACCCTTAGCACACAATCTCGGTGCCGATGCCTTCTTTTGTGAAAATCTCCAGCAACAACGAGTGCGGCAGCCGGCCATCGATCAGGTGGACCTTCGCCGCGCCCGCCTCCAGCGCGGCCAGCGCCGACTCGACTTTCGGGATCATGCCTCCGGAAATCGTGCCGTCGGCGATCAGCGCCGCGACGCCGGCCCGATCGAGATGCGGGATCAGCGATTTCGCGTCCCGCGGATCCCGCATGACACCGAGCACGTCGCTCAGGTAAATGAATTTCGCCGCCTTCAGCCGGCCGGCCAACGCCGCCGCCGCCACGTCGGCATTGCAGTTCAGCGCGTGCCCGGATCCGATCTCCGAGGCGATCGGCGGGATGACCGGCACGATCTCGCCTTTCAGAATCGCCTGCAGTTCGTCCAGGCGGAAATCGACCACCTCCCCGACCCAGCCAAGATCGGCCGGCTTGCCGGTCACCAGGTCGATGATGGGTGGCGACTTGTGCCCGAGAAAAACGCGCTTGCCGTTGATGCCGACCGCCAGGCCTCCGAAGTCGTTGATCGCCTTCACGAGTCGGGGGTTGATGTCCTGGGTCAGCACTTTTTCGACGATGCCGATGGCCGCGTCATCGGTGACGCGCAGGCCGTTCACGAAACGCGCTTCCAGTCCGGCTTCCGCCATTCCCTTGGAAATCGCCTTGCCGCCGCCGTGCACAATCAGCGGATTGATGCCGATCCCCTCCAGAAACACCACGTCGCGCAACAACCCCTCGATGAGCCTCCAGTCGTCCATCGCGCTCCCACCGATCTTGATCACGAACGTCTGCCCCCGAAACTGCTGCATGTACGGCAGCGCCTCGATCAGCACATCAGCCTTGGCGATCTGTTGGTGGTAGGAGTTGGTCATTTTGGGGTTCACGGTTCACGGTTCACGGTTCACGGTTCACGGTGCACGGTTCACGGTTCACGGTGCACGGTTCACGGTTCACGGTGCACGGTGCACGGTGCACGGTGCACGGTGCACGGTTGAAGGCGCAAGGTGCCACCGGAGGCGCACCGGTTCCGCTCATCACTTTCAACTCCCATGAACCAAGAACCATGAACCATGAACCATGAACCAAGAACCAAGAACCAAGAACCATGAACCAAGAACCAAGAACCTATCCAGCGATCCTCACCGCATACTCCTGCGCATTGAACTCGACATATTCCTGCGAGAGGTCGCTGGTGTAGACGTGGTAGTCGGCGGCGCCGAGGTTCAGGTCGATGGTGACGGTGAAGTCGCGCTTGGTGGTCACTTTTTTCAGCTCCTCGATCGGGGTGCCGGCATAAAGCCCGCCGCGCGCCGCGATCAGGCCGTCGAAGTAAATGTCGATCAATTCCTCGCGGAGCCGTGCGGCCCGCGAATACCCGATGGCGTGCATGACGCGCCCCCAGTTCGGATCTCCGCCGTTCCACGAACATTTGACGAGCATCGAATTGGCCACGGCCTCCGCGACGCGGCGCGCATCGAGGTGCGTGGCGGCATGCACGACGCGGATGGTGACGAATTTCGTCACGCGCTCGCCGTCGTTCACCAGCATTTTGGCGAGCGTGAGCATGACGTGGCCCAGGGCGGCGCGGAACTGGCGGGCGCCGGGCGTGCCGTTTTCGATGAGGCGGTTGCCGGCCTGGCCGTTGGCGAGCACGATCACGGTGTCGTTTGTGCTTGTGTCACCGTCGATCGAGATCCGGTTGAACGAATGTTCGACGGCGCAGAGCGTGGCCTTTTTCAGTTCGTCGGGCGCGATGGCGGCATCGCTCGTGACGAAGCAGAACATGGTGCCCATGCTCGGGCAGATCATGCCGGCGCCTTTCGCCGTGGCGCCCAGGCGGACCGGCTTCCTCCCGATCATCACTTCGACTGCCATCGACTTCGGATGCGTGTCGCTCGTCATGATCGCCTGGGCCACGCGATCGCCGTCCCGCGCCTGCAAACCGGCGGCGAGCGCGGGCATCTGCGGCAGGATGCGCTGCATCGGGAGCGGCAGGCCGATGATGCCTGTCGAACAGACGGCGACCTGCGACGGCCGGAGGTCGAGCGCCTTGGCGGCCGCGGCGCACATCGCCTTCGCGTCCTGAATGCCCCGCGGCCCGGTGCACGCGTTGGCGTTGCCGCTGTTGGCGACGACCGCCTGCACGCGCGCCCGGCGGATGTGCTCGGCGCTGACCCTCACCGGGGCCGCCTTCACTTTGTTCGTCGTGAAAGTGGCCGCGCTCACCGCCGGCACATCCGAACAAATCACCGCCAGATCCAGCCGCTGCTTCTCCGGATCCTTGATGCCGGCCTCCACCGCATGGCACCGAAACCCCTTGGGCGCCACCACCCCCCCCGCCACCGGTTTGGGCTGGTTCGAGGCGAGTCGCATTCTGGCATCGCGTTTCATCACTGGCCGCCCTTTATCGAAGCATTGTCCCGGCTGCGCAAGTGCTCCTCGCAAAGTTGTCCCCGCACGGTCATTCGATCATCGATCGCGTGGAGAAATCCTGGGGACAGACCCCTTGTGTGATCCATGGGGCTTCTGGGGCTCATGAAGCATAGGCCCCATGTGCCCCATGTGCCCATGAAAGAACCACCGCTTGTCAGGGTTGTCCGTCGTGACAGACTGTGGCGTGGCGGTGCGGTCCCTTGTTTTACTGGCCCTGCTCGTTTTACTGCCTCTGCTCGGCTTCGGGATTGGGGTCGGTATGCGCGTGTGGAAAACACCGCCGCCGCCCGCGCCGGCGTCCAGCGAGGAAACCATCGCGCTGTCGGATCGGCCGGCGGAGGACGGCGACCGGACCGTGGCGCCGGCTGCGGTGGCCATGGCCGACTTGTTCAGCGTCGATGGCCCGGAGCAACTGCGGCGCTGGGCGTTCTTTTTAGCCCGGGCGGAGGCGGACGAGGTGGAGGCCCTGGCCCGGCACCTGGACGAGCAGGGGCTCTTTCCCGAAAACACGTTGTTTTTCCGCCTGGTTTTCGCCCGGTGGACGGAACTCGCGCCGGAGGCCGCGCTGGCGTTTTGCCGGAAGACCGGGAGGTCGATCGCGGAGCGCGACCGGTTGCTGGAACAGGTTTTCGAAGCGTGGGGGCGGGTGGATTTGGATCCCGCGCTTGCGGCGGCGAACCACCCATGGGAGCGGGTCGCCGTGGTGGCCGGCGCGGCTGCGCGCGATCCGGAGCGCGGCTTTCAAGCGCTGGAGCGCGATGACGCCGTGTTGATGAGTCCGGGAAGCTCCGGCCCGTGGTCGGAAATCATCGAGTGCCTTGTCCGCGCCGATCCCGTCCGAACTGCGGCCGTGCTGGAGCGCTGGCCGAAGATAGGCCGGCAACCGTCCGTGGCGGCGGCATGGGCGAAAACCGATCCGGCCGCGGCCCTGGCCTGGCTCGCCCATTCGCGCATGGATCCCACCACGGCCGGCCAGAGTCTGGAACGCCTCCTCCGCGAAGCCTCGCCGGAAATCCTCGCGCAAGTGGAAATCACACTGGCCGATCTGCCGCCCGGCCCATTCCGGCACAAGCTGCTCACTGAATGGATCAAACTGCAGGCCCGACAGGATCCCGCCGCTGCGCTCGACGCGACACTGGCCCGGCCTCGCGGTTATGAGCGCCTGGCCGGTCTGGCCGCCGTGGCTCTCAGCGCCGGCGAGGCCCGGGACTGGCCGATGGTCATCCGCGTGGCGGAGGCGATGCACTGGCAGAATCCCGGCAGCGCCCTGAATCCTTTCGCCAACACTATCCTGGAGGCCGGCGCCGGAACCTTCGCAAGCCAGGACGAGGTCGGCAAGCTTTTCGACGATGCCCTGCTTCAGATGGCGCGTGATCGGCCCGCGGAAGCCTGGTCGATCGCCGCCACGCGCGAAGGAGTGAGCCTGATACCCCGCGACATCCTCGCTTCCTGGCTCCGGGCCGACGCGGACGGTGCGGCGCGCTCACTCACGGAGGCCACGGCGCCCCGGTCCGAGCACATCGATCTCCTGGCACGCGAATGGGCCACGCTCGACCCCGCGGCCTCCTGGCGGTATTGGGAATCCCTGGCTCCCGAACATCCACAACGGCTGTCCTTCCTGGCCGGGCTGATGAAAACGATGGGCGCCCAGGATCCCGAGGAGGGCTGGCGGCGGCTCCAGGCCATGGCAGACGGCAACAGCCTGCAGCGAAGCACGGCACACCTCGCCTTCTTCAACGCCTGGCTGCAAGCGGACGCGCCGGGAATGGCCCGTGAAGTGGCCCGCCAGCCCGAGCTGCGCGAAGACCCGCAGACCGTTTCCAATCTCATGCAGACGCTGGGTCGCACTGATCCGCAGGCGGCTCTGTCGCTGCTCGAATATCTGCCCGAGAACAATCACTCCGGTATCTTGAGCCTGGCCCAGAGTCTGACCAAACAAGATCCGCAGGCGGCTTCGGAGTGGGTGGCCTCCCTGCCCGCCGGCGGGAGAAAAGACCAGGCCATTGACGGGATGGTGCGTTATTTGCTCAACCTCGGCCGCGATTTGCCCGCGGCCTGGGCGTGGGGAGAAACCGTCCAGGCTCCGGAGACGCGGCAACGCGTGTTGGACAGCGTCCTCACCGAATGGAATCGCCACGATCCGGCGGCGGCACGGGCGGCCGTGGAGGCCAGCGCGCTGTCCGCGGAGGAAAAAGCCGCCTTGCTCACCAAGCCATGACCGCCATGACCGCCGCCGGAACATCGAGGACTTTTCCCATAGCCTGCGGCGCCGGCGCCTTGGTGGCCGGAGCGCTGCTGGGCTGGTGGATGACGGGCGAACTGGCGCCGCGTCGCGCGGGGGAAATCGCCAGTGCGGAATCACCCGCGTCCTCCGCCTCCCCGGTTTCCCAAGCCGGGGATTCCGTGCATGGACAGCTCGCCGCGCTTCTCGCGGAAACTTCCGCGTCCCGGCAATTCGTCCTCGTCGCATCCTGGTCCCGGCCCCGCTCGGCCGCCGAAGCCCGCGCCTGGCTGGCCCGCGCCGAACGCCTGCCGGGTTCCGCGCTGCGCGAGTTCGCCGTCGCGTTGCTGCTGCGCGACACGCCCGTCCTGCCTTACGAAACGCTGGCCGCCTCGATGTCCTTTGCCGATCCTCAAACGGCGGCCCACTTTGCGGAACGATGGATAGGCGCTCACGGTCCGGCGGCTCTCAGTCAGGCGCTGGACCGGTCACTTCCCGACGCGCTCATTTTCGCTCTGGCCCAGGCCGGTGCCCGGCAGGACCCGCAGGCCCTGTGGGCTCAACTTCAGGACCGGCCTTTCAACGAATCTCTGCGCCAGGCAATGAGCGGACTCTTCACCACCTGGCTCGCGGCGGCGCCGGACGAAGCCGCTTCCCGTTTTTTCGCCCTGCCCGCCCCGCGGCAAAATGAGCTGCGTTACACGTTTATCCTCGCCTGGACCGAGCAGGATCCGGCCCAGGCCCTCGCCTGGGTGCTGCAACATCCTCCGGCCGACCGCGACCTGTATGTGAGTGCCATCATCGGTCAATGGGGGATACATGATCCAGCGGCGGCAGCGGCGGCGATGATGACCCATGCCTCGGACCTGCTCCACCGGAATGTGACGCTAGGCATCTCCATTTGGGGTGTCTGGGCCGATCGGGATCCCGAGGGGTTGCTGACCTGGCTGGATGCGCAGCCCGGGCTTCCCGCTGGATCGTGGCATTGGGCGCGAGGAGAGGTGGCCATGGCCCGCGCCGGCACCGATCCCGACGCCGCCTGGGAACTGGCCAAGGAATCGCCTCCACCTTTGCGGCGCAGCTCAGTCTCGCGCATCGCGAATACGCTCATCGAACGCGATCCGGCGCGCGCCATCGACTGGTTCCGCGAATTGACCGATGTCGCCGACCGGGAGGCTTTTCTTTCCGCGCTGCAATCCCGCGCGAACGCCGAGCGCCTGACGCCCGGGGCGCGGGAACGATTTCTCAGCTCCCTGCCGGACCACGATCCCACTGCCGCCGCTGCCAAGGTCCAATTGATGGCGGGCGATCCGGAGGCCGTGTCGTCGTATTGGCGGTCGCTCTCCGCGGACATCCGGCACGAATTGGTTCGCTCCCAGGCCTTCGCCCAGGTCATCAACCAGGCTCCCGCCACCGCCGCCGAACTCTATCTGGAACAGATCCGGCAGTCCGCCCAGGCTGAGGATGCGGCCGGCCGTGACGATTCGCTTTTCAAAGGCCTCTTTTTTCATGGTCATTACCGGCAGGGCAGCCAGCTCGCCCTGTCTCTGGCGGCCACCGATCCGTCCGCCGCCGAACGATGGATTGCGGCCTTGCCCGCCCTCGATGCGGCGCTCGCCACCGAGGTCGCCAGTAACTACGCCGCCAATCTCGGCCGCTTCGACCGGGCGCGGCTGGATACCTGGCTCGACTCCCTGCCCGCCGACTCGCCCATAGGGCACGGCCTGCTCCGCGGGCTGGCGCGGCTCGAATTGACACTCCACGATCCCGCGGCCGCCCTCGCCCTGACGGAACGGCTGCCGGCGAACTCCCCTTATCGCAACGACGCCCTGACCGATGTTTTCCGCGTCTGGAAACGGCTCGATTCCGCCGCCGCGGAAGAAAAGCTGGCCACCCTCCCGCTCACCGACGCACAGAAAAACGAACTCCGCTCCCGCCTCGGACGTTGAGGGACATGGGCCGCATAGGCCGCATAGGCCCTACGAGCCCTATGAGCCCTATGAGCCCATGGAACGCCGCCGGCGCCAGCCGACCATGCCGACGGCGGCCAGGAGGAGAAGACCGGAAGAAGGCTCGGGGATCGCGTTGAGGATCACGTAGTCGAACTGGATCCATGGGCTTTCGGCACCTCCTCCATCGCGCACGAGGGAGATGACGTTGCCGCCTTCATTGAAGGTGAATCCGCCGCCCGTGCGCGGGAGCAGGACGTCGACCGGCGTGTCTCCGACAATGCCGTCCTGGGTGAAGAATGACACGCCGTTGAGATAGAAGGTCACGTCGTGTGAACTGCCGCCGCCGAGACCGAAGAGCAGAGTATCGAACTGCAGGGCCGGGGACAGGGCCTCGACGGTGCTCAACTGGAAGAAGATGTCGATGACCGGACGTCCGGGCACCAAAGCACGGGGAAATCCATTGAGCGAATTCGCCCAAGTATCCGCGCCTGGACCATCGGCGAGGATTTCCTGGGGGCCGGTCCAGTTGCCTCCGGCGCCGGCTTGCCCGATGACCGCGGCGTAATCGGCCGCGTGGATATAATACTGGGGGTTGTTGAAGGTGTCACTCTCCTGCTCGAACTCCGCCTGGTTGCCGTCCACATTCCCGATCTGGAAGATTGGCGTGGCGGCGAAGGCGGCGAACGGAAACAATCCGGCTGCCAAGGCGAAAGCGAGAGTACTGCGGGTCCGTGATTTCATACAGGTGGGTTTGTGAGGGTGGATGGTGGGTGGTGACGCGGAATCGGGTTCGGGCTTTGGGGCGAACCGGTTCGTGGCGACAAAGGCGCAAACTATCCAACATTTGTCGATTGCCAAGCAATAGAAACTGCCAAACAACAGGATCTCCTGATTGGAAGCGCGGTTACGCCTTGAGCGCATTGGCGTACCGCTCGGCGACCACGTCCCAGTTGATGACGTTGGAGATGGCCTTCAGGTAGTCGGCGCGGCGGTTCTGGTATTTGAGGTAGTAGGCGTGCTCCCAGACGTCGATGCCGAGAAGCGGGACCTGTCCGGCGGCGAGCGGCGTGTCCTGGTTCGGTGTGGTCGTCATGGCGATCGATTTTTTCGAGGGGTCGTAAACGATCCAGAACCAGCCGGAGCCGAAGATCTTGCCGGCCTTGTCGAGGTATTCGGCGACGGCGGCCTCCTCGGAACCGAAGGCGCTGCTCAGGGCGTCGCGCAGTTCGCCTGCGGGTTCGAGTTTTTTCGGGGTCAGGGAATTCCAGAAGAGGTCGTGGTTGAAGTGGCCGCCGCCGTGATTGCGCACCGCGCCGCGGATGGATTCAGGCACGGCGTCGAGTTTCGAGAGCCATCCCTTGAGTTCGTCCGCGGTGCCCTTGGGGGGCGTCGGCAGGGTGGCGAGCGCCTCGTTGAGTTTGGTCACGTACGTCTGGTGGTGCTTCCCGTGGTGGATGAGCATCGTCTGGGCATCGATGTGCGGTTCCAGGGCGTCGGCCGCGTACGGAAGCGGCGCAAGTTTGAAGAACTCCGGAGTGGCGGCGCTCGCCTGCCCGAATGCCTTGGGCAGCGAACCGGCAGCGGTGGCGATGAGAGAGGTCGTGAGCAAACGTCGGCGGGTCATGGCGGGGTGTGGCGGGGTGTAGGTGTGTGGGAAAGCCTGTTTTACACGGGATGTGGGTGGTTTGGCAATCGGCAATGCATCAGGGATTGGCCGGCACGCGCATGGGCGGATCACACAAGGGGTCTGTCCCCAATTCCAATCCGGCCGCCGGGCGTGCGGATGGCCGGGTCCGTGCGAATCCTGATCGGGCTTGGCTTGACCCGCGGTCGATTTGCGGGCACAAAGGGTGGGCACACACGGTTCCCGTTTCCCCGCATACCCCATGTCTGATTTCACCTGGCAGGATTCTTTTCTGGAGTTGTTCGATCGTTGCCTGGCCCGCTACCGGGCCGGCGACGAGGATTGGACGAAGTATTATTCGGCCGAGGATCTGCGGTTTCTTGCCTCCATCGGGTACAAGCCGCGGGAGTTTTTCGACTTTGTGGAGGACTACGGGGACGGGGCACCCCTGCCGCCCGCGGCGGCGCTGCTGGTGGCGGCGGTGCGGCGCGATTATTTCTCCGTCGTGCAGGGCGGGCGGCCATCGGAGACGTTTTTTCCGGCGGACCAGCTTCCGCCGAAACCGGATCCGGTGCTGGGCGGGATTCCGTATTTCGCGCGGATCCTGAAGAAGGCGCGGCTGAAGCTGCGGGGCGAGCTGGATCCGGAGATCATGTTCGGGTGCGGGGGCGACCGGCAGTTCCTGATGAAGTGCGACATTCATCCGGCGGATTTCCTTCGGCACGTCTGGGCTGCCGGTGAAGACGACTCGAAGATCGTCACCCTTGTGCAGAGCGCCCTCCATTCCGCCGCGTGAAAGAGCAACTCGCCTCTCTGCATCAGCGGCTGGTCTCCACCGTGCTCGGCGCGGAGCAGGAAGCGTACTGGCTCATCGTGGCGCTGCTCGCCCACGGGCATGTTCTCATTCAGGGCGCGCCCGGCATCGGCAAGACCACGCTGGCCCACACGCTGGCCTCGGCGATCGACGGCTCGTTCAAGCGCGTGCAGTTCACGCCGGACCTGCTCCCCTCGGACATTCTCGGCTACAGCCTGTTTCACCAGGGGCGCGGTGAGTTCCAGTTCATCCCCGGCCCGGTCTTCTCGAACATCGTGCTGGCCGACGAGATCAATCGCACCAATCCACGCATCCAGAGCGCCCTGCTCGAATGCATGAACGAACGCCAGGTCACCATCGACGGCGTGACCCGGCCGCTGTCATCGCCATTCCTGGTCATGGCGACGCAAAACACGCTGTACGCCACTGGCACATTTCCGCTGCCCGAGCCGCAGCTCGACCGCTTTCTGCTCAGCCTGACTCCGCCCACTCCGGACGCCGAGCTGCTCGGGAGAATCCTCACGCAGCACGCGGCACTTCCGCTGCGTGCGCCGGCCCCGCCTCTTCTCACAGCCGCGGAAATCAGCGCGCTCCAGACCGAAGTGCTGCGTGTTCCGGTCGCCGGATCGATCACCTCGTACATCGCGAGCCTGGCCCATGCCGTGCGCAAACACGAAGGCCTGCGCGGCGGACTCTCACCGCGCGCCGCCATCGCCCTGCTGCGCGCTTCTCAGGCCGTCGCCTGGCTCGAAGGCCACGCGGCGGTGTATCCGGACGACGTGAAACGCGCCGTGCTCCCGGTTTGGCAGCACCGGCTGCCGGCGCGCGAAATCGGCGAAGGCGGCACGGCGCCGCGCCAGTGGCTCGAGCACCTGCTCAAGGTCGTGCCGGTGCCGTGACATGGTTCGCTCCGGCCTGCGCTACGGCCGCATTTTTCTCTTGCACGGATCAGAGGTGTTCGGTGCATGGACACACGCCCGCTCCAGAACTCAGCCATCAAAGCGAAGCTCCGGGGTGGGACGCGATCCTCCGGGCGCGTCGGCGGTTGCCGCG
>CAZYHO010000025.1:0-17619 GCA_964647495.1 uncultured Akkermansia sp.
AATGACCAATGACCAAGTTCAAAGCGCGGTATCGGGCAGGAACGGGTGGTTTTGGGCGCCGCGGACGAGGTTGGTGACGGTGACGCGGGCGATTTCCTCGAGTGCCTCGCGCGTGAGGAACGCCTGGTGGGCGGTGATGAGGACGTTGGGAAAAGTGAGGAGTCGTGAGAGTTCGTCGTCCTGGAGCACTTCGCCCGAGAGATCCTCGAAGAAGATGCCTTCCTCCTCTTCGTACACGTCGAGGCAGACGCCGCCGAGGTGGCCGGACTTGAGGGCTTCGATCAGCGCGGTGGTATCGATCAGTTTGCCGCGGCTCGTGTTGATGAGATGGGCGCCGCGTTTCATGCGGGCCATCGCGGCGGCATTGAGAAGGTAATGGGTTTCCGGGGTGAGCGGCATGTGCAGGCTGACGATATCGCTTTGCGCGAGGAGGTCGTCCATGGTGACCAGCGAGACTCCGTGCGCGGCCGCCCAGGCTTCGGGCGGGAACGGGTCGTGGGCGATGATGCGGCATCCGAAGCCGCGGAAGATTTCCGCCGTGGCGCGACCGATGCGGCCGGTGCCGGCGATGCCGACGGTTTTGCCGTGCAGGTTGAATCCGACGAGGCCCGTCAGGGAGAAGTTCAGTTCGCGCACGCGGTTGTAGGCGCGGTGGATCTTGCGGTTGAGGGCGAGCAGCAGGGCCACGGCGTGTTCGGCCACGGCCTGCGGCGAGTATGCCGGCACGCGGGTGACGGAAATGCCGGCGTCCCTGGCGGCGGCGAGGTCGACATTGTTGAAGCCGGCGCAGCGCAGGGCGACGTGGCGCACGCCGGCGGCGGCCAGCGGTTGAAGGCAGGCGCGGTCGAGGCGATCGTTGACGAAAACACAGACCGCCTCGGCGCCCTGCGCGGTGGCCGCGGAGTCGGCGTCGAGCCGGAATTCATGGAAACGCCAGTCGACGGAATCCTCCGAGCCCGCCTGGAGGAAGAATTCGCGGTCGTATGGTTTGGTATCGTAAAACGCGCAGATCATCGGCTTACTCCACAGTCACGCTTTTGGCGAGATTGCGGGGTTTGTCCACATCGCGTCCGAGGGCGAGGGCGGCGTGATACGCGAAGAGCTGCAGCGGGATGATGTTGAGGATGGGCTGGAGGATGTCCACGGTGCGAGGGACATGGATGACGGCGTCGGCATGCCGCCCGATGCCCGTGTCACCATCGGTGGCGACGGCGATGAGCGGGCCGCGGCGGGCGCGGACCTCCTGCATGGTGCTGATGTTCTTGTCGTACAGGCTGTCGCGCGGGCAGAGGATGACGGAGGGGGTGGCATCGTCGATGAGGGCGATGACACCGTGTTTGAGTTCGGCGGCGGGATGGCCGGCGGCGTGGATATACGAGATTTCCTTGAGCTTGAGGGCGGCCTCCAGCGCGATCGGGTAATTGTACTGGCGGCCGAGGAAGAGCATGCTCCGCGCGTTGGCGAAAGTGCGGGCGATTCCGGCGATGTGGTCTTCCTGGCTGAGCACGCGGTCGACCTGATCCGGCAGCCGGTCGAATGCCTGGATGATCTCGGCGCCCGCGCTTGCGGACAGGTAACGCATGCGGCCGAGCTTGAGGGCGAGCAGCGCGAAGATGGCGATCTGGCTGACGAACGACTTGGTGGCGGCGACTCCGATCTCCGGTCCGGCGTGCATGTAGACGCCGCCGTCGCTTTCGCGGGCGATGGTCGAGCCGACGCTGTTGCAGATGCCGAGCGCGCGATACCCTTTGCGGCGGGCCTCGCGCATGGCGGCCAGCGTGTCGGCCGTCTCGCCGCTCTGGCTCACGCAGAAAAACACCGTGTTTCGCGGCAGCGGGCGGTTCTTGAACCGGAACTCGGACGCGAATTCGGTCTCGGCGGCGACGTGCGCCAGGCTTTCGATCATCTGCGCTCCCACCATGCCGGCATGCAGGGCGGTCCCGCAGCCGAGGATGACGACGCGCTCGATGTCGCGCACCTCGGCCGCGCTCATGTTCAGTCCGCCGAGCTGCGCGCTCGCCTCCTCGGGATTGAGGCGCCCGCGCACCGCATTGCGTATGACCGCCGGCTGCTCGTGGATTTCCTTGAGCATGAAATGCGGATACGCTCCTTTCTCCGCGGCCTCAGGCGCCAGGTCCAGCTCCTTGACCTCGTAGGCGGACTCGCCGTGGTCGAGGGTCTCGATGGAAAACTGATCTCCGTGGATTTCCGCCAGGTCGAAATCCTTCAGATACACCACCTTCTGCGTGTAGGGGAGCAGCGCTGTGTGGTCGGAACTCAGAAACATTTCGCGATCCCCCAAGCCGAGCACCAGCGGGCTGCCGCGCCGCGCTCCGACGATCACGCCGGGATGGTCCTGATGCAGCACCGCCACGCCATACGTCCCCTTGATTTCACGCAACGCGGCCCGCAGCGCCTCGGTCAGCCGCCGATCGCCGGTCTCTTCGCTCGCGTCGTAGTGAGCGCCGATCAAATGCGCGAGCACCTCCGTGTCGGTCGCCGATTCGAAGTGGTGGCCCTCGCGGCTCAAGCGGTCTTTCAGCGCCTGGTAATTCTCGATGACCCCGTTGTGCACGAGCGCGAGCCGGCCGCTGCGGTCGACATGCGGGTGCGCGTTCGCATCGCTGGGTTCGCCGTGCGTCGCCCACCGCGTGTGCGAAATCCCCTGGCGCGCCGGCCGCTTCGGCTTGCCCAGATGCCTCGCCAGCTCCGCAATCCGCCCGACTTTCTTCTCAACCTCCAGGCCCGCCTCCGTCAAGACCGCCATCCCTGACGAATCATAACCGCGATACTCCAGCCGGCCCAGCCCATCCAACAGGACAGGCCGCGCCTCGCGAACACCAAGATACGCAACGATGCCACACATGGATTGGGTATTTTTAGGGGTGGGGGAGGGATTGGACCGATCTGACTGATCCGACTGATCTGACTGATCTGGGGAAGGGGAGGGCTTTGAAATACCATAAAAAGCATATTTTGCAAGAAGCGGGTGTGAATCGGAGGAAATTCGGGGTTGCGGGGGTGTGGGGAGTGGCTTGAGTGGCGGGGTGAGCTACGAAGGGAATCCATCGATGCCGGTTTTTGGCAAGAAGAAGCCGGTGAAACAGACTGGCGGCGGACTGCTGATGCTGGGGATAGCCGGTGTATTGGCGTGTCTGCTGGCGGCGGCGATGGTGATGATGAATATGGCCTGAGCGCGGCGCCGGGCTGAAGGCAGGGCATTCGAGAACGCGGTCCGGGCACCGTCAGGGATACTTTTGTTCTGTTTTGATTTGATCGATTGGAGACACCAGCATGGCGAATGTCGTGATCATCGGCGCCCAGTGGGGCGATGAAGGAAAGGGAAAGATCATCGATTTCCTGACGGAGAGCGCGGACGTGGTTGTCCGGGCGCAGGGCGGGAACAATGCGGGGCACACGGTGATTGTGGACGGGGAGAAGCACGTGCTGCATTTGATCCCGAGCGGGATCCTGTGGTCGGAGAAGGTCTGTGTGATCGGCAACGGCGTTGTGATGGATCCGGTTTCGCTGGTGGGTGAGATCGAGGGGCTGCGCGCGCGAGGGCGGGTGATCACGCCGGAGAACCTGCTGTTGAGCAACCGGGCGCACCTGGCCCTGCCGACTCACCGGGCGCTCGACCAGCTTCGCGAGGCGCGCCTCGGCGCGGCGAAGATCGGCACGACCGGGCGCGGCATCGGGCCGGCCTACGCGGACAAGGCTCATCGCGGCGGCCTGCGGCTGGCCGATCTGATGGCGCCGCAGGATTTTTCGGCCAGGCTGGAGCCGAAGGTGTCGGAGGTGAACGATCTGCTGGTCGCGGCGGGGCTGGAGCGGCTGAATTTTGCGGACGTGCGCGACGCGCTTCTGGCCGCGGGGGAAATGCTGGCACCTCACGTCACGGACACGGCTGTTTTCATTCACCGCCAGTTGAAGGAGGGTCGCAGCCTGCTTTTCGAGGGGGCGCAGGGGACCCACCTGGACGTGGATTTCGGAACGTATCCGTTCGTGACGAGCAGCAGCACGATCGCCGGTGGCGCCTGCACCGGAGCGGGTGTCGGACCGCACGCCATCGACCGCGTCATCGGCGTCTGCAAAGCGTACACGACACGCGTCGGCAGCGGGCCGTTCCCGACCGAGAACGAAGCGCTCTCGGACAAGCTCCACATGCTCGGCCGGGAATTCGGCGCGACCACCGGGCGTCCGCGCGGCTGCGGCTGGCTCGACCTCGTGCTTCTCCGGTACGCGGCGATCGTTTCGGGCATGGACGAACTGGCAGTGACGAATCTCGACGGTCTGGACGACTTCGAGTCGATTCCGGTTTGCACGGGATACGAACTGGAGGGACGGCGGCTCGAGACACCGCCGGTGCGCATCGAGGACTGGGAGCGCGTCACCCCGATCTACGAAGACTGGCCGGGATGGCGGCAGGACATTTCAAGTGTGCGCCAATGGCATGAACTGCCCGCCAACGCTCAGGATTACCTCGACCGGCTGAGCGCCGCGCTCGAACTGCCGGTCCGCATGGCGGGCGTCGGCCCCGACCGCTCACAGACGCTGGTCAGGTCTGGTTGACGCCGGGGCGGAGCCTGCGGCGGGGGATGGATTTGACATGCGTTAGGGGCGCTTCAGGATCGGCACGGCTTGATGGAAGGATCCAGGATGCCCTCCCTGTCATCACTTCGGCGCAACGCCATTGTCCTGGTGTTGACGGGGGTGGCGGCGGCGTCCGGGGTGTACCTCGCGATTGGCACGAAGCCGTGGCATACCGGGGTGGCGGCGGCGGTGGCGGAGAAGAAAGTGCCGGCGGTGTGGGATTCGATGCTCTGGGGGTGGTGGTGGGCGGCGTGGGCCGTGCTCTTCATCACACTCGGGCTGGTGCTCACGCGGTGCTGGTGGGCTGGTTCGCCTGTGGTGCGCGTGCCAGTCCCGAAGCTGGGTGAGCGGCCGCTGGGGCGGCGCGTGTGGTGGGGATTGCTGGCGGTGTTGATGGTGGCGACGGGGATCGACCGGTGGCCGCGGATGAATCATTCGCTGTGGGGCGACGAGAGCATGGCCGTGCTCGAGTATGTCCAGGGGCATTACATCAAGGCGCGGGCCGACGATCCCCAAGGGCCGTTGAAATTCCGGCGCGTGACCTGGAAGGAGACGGTGTTCGGTGACCGCCAGATGGGGAACAACCATTATTTGTTCAGCCAGTTGTCGCGTCTCTCGGTCGAGCGGTGGCGCCGGTGGCGGAAAGGTGAGCGCCATGAATTCAGCGAGGCGGCCATCCGGCTGCCGGCGTTTGCGGGCGGGCTGGCACTGCTGGCGGCGCTGGCGGGTGTGGGATGGCGGCTGGGTGCGCCGCGGGCCGGGCTGCTGGCGGCGGTGCTGATGGCGCTGCACCCGTGGCACGTGCGCTATTGCACGGAGGCGCGCGGCTACTCTCTGATGGGGCTTTTTTTCTGCCTGGCGCTCATGCTGTTGATCACGGCGCTCGAATCGGGGGCCTGGTGGGCGTGGGCGATGTTCGCGACCTCGCAATTTCTGGCGTTGTATTCGTGCAAGATCGCGGTTTATCCGCTGGCGCTGCTGAATGTGTTTGTGGCGATCGCCCTGTGGCGCTGCGGCGGCGGATCGGTGGCGGAGCGGTTCCGCGGCCTGGGCCGCTGGCTGGTCGTCAACGCGGTTTCCGCGGTTGTGTTTCTCGTTCTGTATGCACCCTGCCATGCGCAGGCGGTGGCGGCGGTCGAGAAGATCCGCGGCCGAGGCTTGAACGATCTGTCGTTCGAGTGGGTTCGGGACATGGCGAGCGAGGCGCTCACCGGGATTCCCTGGAGAACGCTGACGCCGGACAATCCGGTGCAGGTCACATGGAGCAAGATCTGGCGGGGAGCGGAGGGAATGGGCGGAGTGAGCGGCCAGTGTCTGGGAGCCCTGGGGTTTGCCGGAATTCTGGCGGCGGTGGCATTCGGCGGGGCGCGCCTGTGGCGCCGATGCCGCCCCGCGGCCTGGGCCGGTCTGGCCGTGCTGATTTCGGCGGTTGCGTCAATGCTGCACTTTCACGAAGTGCTGAAGGTCGAACTCCTGCCGTGGTATTGGTTTTTTCTGACGCCGGTGCTCTGTCTGGCGGCCGCGTTCGGCGCCATGGCGGCGGGCGGCCGAGCCTGTGGCCTGGTGGCGGTCGGCCTGGTGGCAGCGTTTGGGCTGGCGACCGCTCCGCTGTCACGCCGCATGACCGGCATCCCGTTCGAGGACTTCCGGTCGGCGGTGGCGGCCAGTCGCGGACGCCACGAAGATCCGAACCAGCGCGCGCGATCGCGCATCCACACGTGCTGGCTGTGGCGATCCAGCCTGCTTTATGATCCTCGCGCCGACACGCGCCTGCGCACACTCCCGATGCTCAACCAGCGGATCCGCGCCGCCCGCCGCGCCGGAGGCGAACTCTACGTCATCATCGGGTACCCATCGCTGTCGGCCCGCCTGACGCCCACGGTCTACGAGCGCGTCACCACCAGTCCGCAGTTCGAGAAGGTCGCCGATTTTCCCGCGCAGGTGCCACGCCACACGCTCACCGTCTACCGCTACGTGCCGGAGGCAGGCGAGGCGGCTGCGGGATCCGCGGGGGAAACCGGTGAGGCTCCCGCCGAGGACGAGGCCGCCTCTCCTGAGCGCTGAATTCCTTCACATTACGACCAATACGGTTCAGATCAACCGCGAATGAACGCCAATGACCGCGAATGGGGAGAATTCTGCTACGTACTGCAATTCAGAGCCTTACATACATTGGCGTCCATGCCTGTCCATTCGCGGTTCTCCTTGAATGAACGGCATTGCCTTCACTTCCTGAACCGGGCGGGCCGCTTCCGCCACGCGGCGAGTGCGACGAGCGCGATGCCGGAAAGTTCGAGGATCCAGTTCATCCGCAATCCCCCGGCGCTCGTGCTCTTCAGGAAAACATCCACATGATGGAAGGAAGCCGCGCGGACCACGATGAAGGTCAGCAGGAAAAACAATCCCGCCACGAGCAGTTTGTGGCCGGCGATGAAAGCGCGGCATTTCCAGGCAACCCACGCGACGAGACAGCCCGAGCCCGCGAGCACACCGGTCACGAAGATCTTCTGGAAAACACGGCGCTTCTCATACCAGCCGTCGCGGCGAGCGAACACGCGGCCGATGTCCGTGAAGAGCGATTGCAGGTCGAACTGCTTGTTCACGCAGAGAAAAGCCATCAGCACCGTCACCCCGAGCCATACGCGATTGTGGTCTCGGGACCACGCCCGCCACGCCAGCACGGCGGCGAACGCGTAGGCCGCCACAGTGATCCAGCCCATGAGCGACGGATCGCCTATGCCAGGCCGCCAGCGGATTTTCAGCAAGGGTTCCATGCCGGCACGATATCCGGCACGAAAGTATTCCGCGAGCACTGCATGGCGAAGGATCGTCAAGGACGGGAGAAGGGGGAGGGCGGGAGAAGGCATGTGTGGGGGCTGAGTTGTTCGAAGAGGCTTGCCGGGTAACGATGGGTGGAATCCGCCACCAGCACCCCTCATGGACCGAGGCCGAGGTGGAAGCAGAACTGCGGCGGCGCCTGTGGCTGGCCGACCGCCTCTCCCGACGGCCATGACAGGAAACGAGGCACTGGACTTTCCCTATATCGAAGCATGGTGTGCCCGTCACGGCACCACAACGATGCTGACCGAGGCCCGGCAGGTCGCCACGCTGGATTGACAAAACATTGGCCGTCCTGCGTTCGCGGCGCGGGCGGTCAGAATTTCGCGGTGACGCGGACGCCGGCGCGGAAGGTGTGGCCGGTGTTGTCGTGGAGCAGTTTGATGCGGAAAAGACCGCTGGCCGGATCGGCGCCCGGGCTGACGAAGTCGACGGTCGCCACGCCGTGGACGTCGGTTTCGTCGCTTAGCCAGAACGGGATTTCCTGGCCGGTCTTGAGCGCGGATGCGGTGCGGCGGTCGACGTAGAACTGGAGGAAGAGGCGGTCGATATTGATGATTTCGAAGAGCGGTTCGACGCGGTCGGCGGATTCGCCTTCTTCCTTGAGCACGCGCACGACGGCGCCGTCCAGCGGCGAGCGGACCGTTTTCTCCTGGACCTTGCGGTTCGCGATGGCGACATCGACGCGGGCGAGTTGGAGTTCGATGTCGGTTTCCAGGGCTTTTTCGCGGCTGGTGATGTTGCTGGCGACCAGGGCGGTGGCGGCCTTGGCGTCGAAGACGCGTTTTTCCACGATTTTTTCGGCACGCTGGAGTTCGGCGACCTCCTTTTCGTCGTGGAGGCGAGCCAGCACCTGGTCCTTGGTGACGACATCGCCTTCGCGCACGCCGACCTCGGCCACGATTTCCTGGACCGGCGAGCTGACAAGGACCGACTTGAACGGGAGCGTGAGGCCGTCCACCTCCTGGCTCCGCGCGGTGCACGACAGGCTGGCCAGCGCCACGACAAGCGCGACGGCACGGGGAATCGAAGTGTTCATGGCGGGGAATCTATTGCTCCGTCTCGGGCTCGGGAGCGAACTCTTCTTCGACCGACTCGACTTCGGGCGCCTCTACCGCGGGTTCCGCGGGCTCGACTGCCGGTTCGTCCGGTTCGTCCAGACCGGGCGCGGATGACGCCTGGGCGGGCCGCCGTGGACGGGGTGCGGGGAGGGCCGCTCCCTGTTTGCCGGAGGGCGCGTGGTCACTCACGAGGACAGGCGCATCCGGATCCGCCTCGAGCACGATATCGAGGCGGGAAAGCAGGGTGCCGGTCGAAAGCCAGAGATCGACGAGTGACTTGCTGAGGTCGGCGCGGGCGGCCAGTTCGCGCGATGTGGCGGCCCCCAGATCTTTCTGGGCTTCGAGGATATTGAAACTGACGCCGACGCCCTGCTCGAGCCGTTGGTTCTCGGCGTCCAGAGTCGCCTGCGACGCGGCGACCGACTGGCGCGTGGTGGCGAGGCGGCGCTGGCTTGTCTCGACGCGACTGGCGGCGGTGTCGACCTGGAGGGCGAGGTCGATTTCGAGCTGTTTGAAGCTGAGGAGGAGTTGTTCTTTTTCTGTTTGAACTTCCTTGAGCTGGGCCTTGGCCTGGCGGTTGCCGAGCGGGATGGAAATCATGAGGCCGACACTCCATGCCGGGTGGCTGGACTCGAAGGCGTCACCCAGCGCGGCTCCTCCGGAAGAATTGAGGCCGTTGGCGCCGAGGGATCCGATGAGGTCGAGGCGGGGCCAAAGCTGGTTGCGGGCAAACTTGAGCTTGATCTCCTGCTTGCCGATCTGCTCCTGGGCCTGGCGATACTCAATGCGGTTCGCGACCGCTTCACGCATCAGGGCGGAGCGCTCGAGCGACGGAACCACAACGCCGAGCCGGTGGGAAGGCTTCACCGCCGGCACATGCTCCGGATCCAGATCCGAGACCAGATCGCGCAGCAGGAGGTTGGCTTTTTCTTTCTGCATGTACTGGGCGGTGATCAATTCCTCCTCGCGCACCGAGGCGGCGACGGCCGCCTGCTGCACATCGAGTTCGGATCCCACTCCCTGCCTGACCCGCGTGCGGTTCTGGTCCTCCAGGGTGCGGGCGCGGTGGATGTTTTCCATCTTGATTGTCGTATCGTCGCTGGCGAAGGACAGATCGTAATAATTCTTCATCACCGACGCCACCACCTGCATCACTTTCAGTTTCCAGCCGAGAGTGGCCAGCCTTCGATCGGTCCGGGCGACGCGCAGGCCGGCAAGCTGGACTTCCGGGCCGAAGTCGCGCAGCAGCGGCTGTGTCAGGCGCAGGCCGGCAAAGCTTTCGTATTCAGGATAATACATCGACGGCGGGCGGTCGATGTTGAGCGTGTTCTTGAGCGAATTGAGTTCGACGGTGAATTCGTACTCGGTGCCGAGCGGAGTTCTCCCTTTCAGCGCGGTGTCGAAGCGCAGGTTTTCTTCGTCGAACAAGCGGCTGCCCCTGGGCGCGGTGGCCGACTGGGTGGCGACGAACTCGCGCGTGTTCTGCGGTTTTTCGATGCCTTCGTAGAGTCCGCTGAGGGTGAAAGCGGGATCGAACTCCGCCTGGCGGGAGACGATCCGGCTGTCCTCGATCGTCTGCCGCAGGCGCTCGACGCGGGCTCCGAGGTTATTGGCGAGGGCGAGCTGGATCGCTTCGTCGAGCGTCAGCCCTTGCATGTTGATCGGTATCGAGGCGGCTCTGTCGGGTTCCACGTCCTGTGCCCGGGCCATGTCGGATACACCGATTGTCAGCACGACAGCCGTACCAAGCAGGAGTGTTGAGGATCGCATGATTGCTTTGAATAGGGGAGCCTTGGCCAACTGCAGTCGTTCAGACCGATCGCCGCGGATCATGCAGCTATCGGGCGGTGTAGCAAAGGAAATGCCGCCTTAAAAAGTGATTGACGGAGAGTCGTTTATGTTACGGAATAATGAATATGTGGCGCTTGTTAATGATTCGCGAATGAGGGGGATGAGATTGAACGTCAGGTTGACGGGACAGGTGATATGCCGGAATGGGGGGCGGAAGTCTGGCGTTCGGTTATTTATTTCACGGCATGCGATCGACAAGAGCGAGCGAGATGACTGAGGCGGAGGCGACGGCGGACCTGCGCGGGCTGGCGCGGTTTGACGGGGATGCCGGGGAGTTCTGGCGTCGGTTTGCGGAGGTGGCGGTGCGCTGGTGCGGGGCGAGCCACGGTGTGGTGGTGGTGGGGAGGGGGGAGCGGGTGCATGCGGTGGCGCGGCGGCCCCCGGGGTGGGCGTGGGAGGGGGCGGTGGGGGCGGACCGTTTGCGCGGGTGGATCGAGCGCGGGGCGGGCGGGGACGGCGGGCCGTGGCGCGAGATGGTGGCGGAGCTGCCTGAGCGCGACTGGTGTGTGGCGGCGATGCGTCCGCCTGGGGGCGATGGTGTGGCGCTGGTGGTGGTGCAGGTGACCGGCGGGGACGAATCGTCGGTTGTGTTGGAGAAGCTGGCGGCGTTGCTGGCGGCGCCAGAGTTGTTCGAGGAGCGGCGGCAGAGCGAACTGGCGCGGCGGGAGGCGGCGCGGGTGGCCGAGGCGCTGGATGTGCTGGCGCTTCTCAACGGGCAGACGCGGTTTATCGGGGCGGCGATGGGGTTGTGCAACGAGCTGGCGGCGCGATTCGGGTGCGACCGGGTGAGCCTGGGCTGGATGGAGGCGAATGCGGTCGTGGTTCGCGCGATGAGCCATACGGAAAAGATCGAGCCGAAGGCCGAGGCGGTGCAGCGGTTGGCGGCGGCGATGGAGGAATGCCTTGACCAGGAGGAGGAGGTGCTTTTGCCGCGGCCCGAGGGGCAGTCGTTCGTGACGCATGCGCACGCGCTTTACGCGAAGAATCATGGGGCCGCGCACGTGGCGAGCCTGCCGGTTTTTCCGAGCGCGCCGAAAGCGGGGGAACGGGCACGGCCTGTGGCGTGCGCGACGTTCGAGCGGGCTTCGGCGCCGGTCACGGTGGAGACGTTGCGCACGTGGCGGATGATTCTCGACCAGGCCGCCCGCCCTCTGGAAACCCTGCACGCGCATGACCGGTGGTTCGGAGCGCGCTGGGCCGCGTCCGCGCGCGCGTCCGCCGCCAGGCTGCTGGGGCCCGAGCACACGTGGTGGAAAGTGCTCGCCGTGGCGCTGGCTCTGGGGCTCCTTGTCCTGGTATTCGGCCGGAAGACGCACCGGGTGGAAGGGACATTCGCGCTCAAGACCGACGCGATGGCCGTGCTGGCCGCTCCGTTCGAAGGCCACATCGCCGCGGCTCCGGTGCGCCCTGGCGACGAGGTCAGCACCGGAGATGCGCTGGTCTCGCTCGACCCGCGCGAATTGCTGCTCCAGAAAGAGGCGGCCTTGGCCGAAATCGGGCGCCACGCGGCCGACGCGCTCAAGGCGGAGTCCTCCGGCGACGTGGCCGGTTTGCGCATGGCGCGGGCGCGCGAGGCGCAGGCGCGGGCGCAGCGCGAGATCGTCGAGGAGCGGCTGTCGCGGGCCGAGATCAAGGCGCCGTTCGACGGGGTGGTGGTGGAAGGGGATTTGCGCGAGCGCCTTGCCGCGCCCGTTCAGAAAGGGGACGGGTTGATCAAGATGGCGCGGATCGAGGATTTGTATCTTGTGGTGGAAGTGTCCGAGCGGGACGTGCAGGAGATTGCGGAGGGCGCGGCGGGGCGCGCGGCCTTTGCGAGCGTGCCGGGGCGCCGGTTCAATTTCATCGTGGAGAAGATCGAGCCGGTGGCGCGCGCGAAGGAAAAGGGCGCCGTCTTCGCGGTGCGCTGCCGGTTTCTCGATGAGCCGGAACCGTGGTGGCGGCCCGGGATGAGCGGCGCCGCCCGCATCGATGCCGGCCGGCGCAGCCTGCTGTGGATCACGACCCACCGCACAGTCGATTTCCTGCGCCTCTGGTGGTGGTGAAAGCGAAACCGCCCGCCTCGTTGGACCCATGGCCGCGCTGACCGAAACATTCTCCGAATCGTGGCACCGGCTGGCCGGGCGGCGGCTCGCGTTGCGGTCCGGCGTGCGCTCGCACCGGCAGCATTTTCGCGGCGAGCGGTGGCATGTATTGTTCGATCCGTTCAGCAACCAGTTTTTCCGCGTGCGGGGCGGCGCCTGGGATTTTCTGGCGCGGCTGGGCGACGGGCGCACGGTGCAGGAATGCTGGGACGAGGCGCTGGCGCAATCGCCCGCCGAGGTGCCCGGCCAGGAGGAGGTGATCCAGTTGCTGGCGCAACTCTACCAGGCGAACCTCCTGACAAGCGACCTGCCGCCGGACGCCGCGCAATTGCTCGCACGACACCGCAAACGCCGGCAGCGCGAGGTGCGCACACGCTGGCTCAGCCTGCTCTTCGTCAAAATCCCGCTGGTCAATCCGGATGCGTTTCTCGTGCGCACGCTTCCGCTGGTGCGCTGGCTCTTCGGATGGACCGGCATCGTGCTCTGGCTGATCGTGGTGGGATGGGGGCTGAAGACGGGCGCGGAAAACTGGCAGGCGCTGTGGCAGCAGGGGCAGTCGGTGCTCGCGCCGTCGAACCTCGCCTGGCTCTACATCGCGATGGTCGGCCTGAAACTGCTGCACGAATTCGGGCATGCCTATGCGTGCCGGCATTTCGGCGGACAGGTGGCCACGATGGGGGTGATGTTGCTGGTGTTTTCGCCGCTGCCGTTTGTCGATGCCACAGCGGCGTGGGGTTTCCGGGAGCGATGGCGGCGCGTCCTCGTGGGCACGGCCGGCATGATCGTCGAGGTGTTCGTGGCGGCGGTGGCGGTGGTCGTGTGGGCGGCCACGGGATCCGGGATCGTGAACGCCGTGGCGTACAACATGATTTTCATCGCCTCGGTGTCGACGCTGCTGGCGAACGCGAACCCGCTGCTCCGGTTCGACGGATATTATATACTGTGCGATCTGATCGACCTGCCGAACCTCAACCAGCGAGCCCGGCGGCTGTGGCGGCACTGGACCGAGCGGTACGCATTCGGCTGGCGGAAATCGGTCGACCCCTCGGAGTCGCGGCGCGAAGCGGCCTGGCTGGGCGTGTACGGCGCGGCGTCGTTTGTTTACCGGATCGTGCTGTTTGCCGGGATCCTTTGGTTTGTGGCGGGCCAGTGGCTGCTGCTGGGCGCGCTGATGGCGGTGGTCGGTGTGGTCACGATGGTGCTGGCGCCGGCCGGGAAGCTCATCAACTACCTGGCGTCCAGCCCGCGGATCGAGCGGGTTCGGCGACGGGCGGTTTCGGTGACGCTGGGCAGCCTGGCGGCGGTGGTCGTGCTGCTGGGCGTGGTGCCGGCGCCGGATTCGTTTACCGCGCCGGGGGTGGTGCAGGCAGAGCAGTATGGCGTCGTGTATGCGGGGGCGGACGGGACATTTGCGGAGCTGGCCATGCCGGCGGGCAGTGAGGTGCAGGCCGGGGACGTGCTGATCCGTTTGTCGAACACGGAATTGGCGGCCGAGGTGAAAGCGGCGATGGCGGAGGTTGACGAAGTGCTGGCGCACGAGCGCAGCGCGCTGGGGAACCCGGGTGAAGGTGTGGCGGCCATCCGCGAGCGGTTGCAGGCGGTGCGGCGGCGGCTTTCCGAGCTGCGGCGGCTGGAAGCGGACCTCGAGATCCGGGCGCCGGTCGGCGGCGCCTGGGTGACACCCGAGCACGGCGAATTCGCGGGCCGGTGGATCGCGCGCGGCACCGCGGTGGGCGAGGTCGTCGACGGCTCGGCGTACCGGTTTGCCGCGGTGGTGCGGCAGGAGGAGGCGTCCAATCTTTTTGGTCCGGCGGTGCGCGCGGCGGGCGTGCGGTTGCGCGGGCAGGCGGGCGAACTCATTCCGGTGGGCGCGCTGACGATCATGGCGGCGCCGCAGACGCAGCTTCCTTCCGCCGCGCTCGGCTGGCAAGGCGGCGGCGACATCGCGGTGCGCGCCGACGACAGCAGCGGCATGCGCGCCGCGGAGAGTTTTTTCGAGATGCGGGCCTCACTCGACGGCGGCGACACGGCGGCGATGTTGCGGCACGGGCGCTCGGGCGAATTGCGGTGCCGACTTCCGTGGCGGCCGTTGCTCGCGCAGTGGTGGCGGCTCGGGCGCCAGATTGTGCAAAAGCGGTTTCAGCTATGACGACGCAGGCGGCGGTCACGAGTCTTGATTTTCGGCGGACGCGCACGGCGCAGCCCCGGCCGTTGCTGAAGGGCCTGGACGCGATCGTCCACCGGATGATCGGAGCGGTGCGCACGCGCCGCGCCGGCAAACTCGACGAGAGGCGCCGGGAAGCGGAAGCGCTCCTCGAAGCCGGAGCGCGGTGGCACACGGTGCGCACGGAGGAACTGGAGCGCCATTTGCGGGCGGCCCGCGGGGCGGTGCGGCGGTACGGGCGGGCGGCCACGAGCGCGGCGGTGCGGCAGGAGGCGCTTGCGGCGATCGTGGAGGCGGCACGGCGCGCGGTGCACTTGCGCGCGTATCCGGAGCAGATCATGGGCGTGCTCGCGATGGAGGATGGCTGCCTGGCCGAGATGGCCACCGGCGAGGGGAAAACATTGACGATCGGGCTCGGCGCCGCACTGGCGGCCTGGCGCGGCGGCACGGTTCACGTCATCACGGCCAACGACTACCTGGTCGAGCGCGACGCCACATGGCTGCGCGAATTCTACGCGCTGTGCGGGCTGCGCGCCGGATTCGTGACCGGCCGCATGAATCCCGCCGAACGCCGCGCCGGTTACGCGGCCGACGTGACGTACACGACGAGCAAGGAAGTGGTAGCCGATTTCCTGCGCGACCGCCTCCACATGGGCCGCGTCACCGAGCCCGAACGCCGCCTGATCCAGAGGCTGAGCCGTCCCGGCCGGGATCCGGACGCCGGCCTGGTCCAGCGCGGGATCGAGACGGCGATCGTCGATGAAGCGGACCATGTGCTTATCGACGAAGCGGTCACGCCGCTCATCATCAGCCGTGAAGCGCCCGGCGGCGATCTGGAGGATGCGTGCCGGCGCGCGGCCGAGGTGGCGGCCGGACTGGTCGAAGGGCGCGATTTCGTGGCGGATCTCCGCTGGAAAGACATCGATCTGACGCCCGCGGCCAGGGAGCGGCTCGACAGGTTGACGGCCGGTTTTTCGGGCCTGTGGCGCAATCCGGCGCGCCGCGAGGAACTGGTGACGACGGCGCTCACGGCCCGCCAGTTTTTCCTCCGGGACCATCAGTATGTGATCGGAGCCGACGGAAAGATCGTGATCGTCGACGAAGCGACCGGCCGCGTGATGCCGCAGCGCACGTGGAAACAGGGGTTGCACCAGGCGATCGAGGCGAAAGAGGGCGTGCGGCTCACGCCTCCGAGCGAGACGCTGGCACGTCTGAGCTTTCAGCGGTACTTCCGGCTGTACCCGCGCCTGTGCGGCCTGACCGGCACCGCGCGCGAGGCCGGCGCCGAGTTGTGGCAGACGTACAGGCTCCCGGTGGTCGCGATCCCGGTGCATCGGCCGTGCCAGCGCCACCGGGCTCCCGAGCGCGTTTTCGCCACCGCGGATGCGAAATGGGAGTGCGTCGTCGAAACGATCCGCGAAGCGCGTGCCAGGGAGCAGCCGGTGCTGGCGGGCACCCGCAGTGTGGAGGCGAGCGAGCATTTGGCCGGCCTGCTCGAGGCGGCCGGCGTGCCGTTCCAGTTGCTCAACGCGGTGCAGCACGAACGCGAGGCGTCCATCATCGCCGACGCCGGCCAGGCGGCACGCGTCACCATCGCCACGAACATGGCGGGACGCGGCACCGACATCAGGCTGGCCACGGGTGTCGCCGAGCGCGGCGGTCTGTTTGTCATCGCCACGGAGGCTCACGAGTCCGGGCGCGTTGACCGCCAGCTCTTCGGACGCAGCGCGAGGCAGGGCGAACCTGGGCGCGCGCAGCTCATCGTGTCATTGGAGGACGAACTGATCGTCCGCCACATGGCGCGGCCGCTGCGGAACGCGCTGGCCGCGTTGCTACGCGGAGGTGGGCGCCGAGCGGAGGCGGTCGCCTGGCGCGTGATCCGGGCGTCGCAGAAACGCGCGGAACGCCTTGCCTCCCGCCGCCGCCGCGCCGTGCTCGTCCAGGACCAGTGGCTTGAAGAATCCCTCGCCTTCGCCAAAACCGGCGCGGAATGACATGAAGCCGGCGCGGCAAGCGGCCGCGGTTACCTGGAGAGATCGGCCTGCTGCAGGATGCGGAAGCCGGACGCGGTGAGGACGCGCGAGGCGACATCGATGTCCTCGACGTGCAGGGCGAGCGTCGGTTTGCCGTGCGGGCGGACGAGGAGGGGGTAGAGGAAATGGATGTTCGTCTCGCCCGCGAGCAGGCCGTGGAGCGATTTGTTCAGGGCGGCAACACCCTCGGGCAACTCGATGACCAGCATCTCGCAACTGCCGAACGGAATGCCCCTCTCGATGAAGAGGGTCTCGGCCGCTTCCGGATCGCTCGTGATGAGTCGCACGACGGCCACATCCACCGAATCCTCCACGGTGAGGCCCAGGACATGCACACCGATGTCCTGCAAGAGCTTCACCACGCCAAAAAGCGTGCCTGCCTTGTTGAGGAGAAAAACGGAGAGCTGGCGCACCGAGGCGCCGCGCAAGGCGGATTCTGTTTCCATGACGTTCGCGTCCGATCATGGGTGGCATCCAGGCTGTGCGCAAGGGGGTGGAGGGACAGAGGACAGCGGTCAGGGGCGGACTCGTCAGACTCGTCAAAGTTCCCGGCCTTGCCGGGAGGGGCAGTTTTTTTGGGCTTGGGGGTGGGAGAACGGTACAATGGCGACCCATGATCGGGCGGATATTCTCCTCGGGATTTCGGTTGCCATTGGGCGACACACCGCCCTTCAGCGATCCGCGCCTGCTGTATCTGGTCACCGCGCCGGTCACGCCCAACCTCGAAGGCGTCAACGAACTGCGATTGCTCGGGTGCGATCTGCAGTCGCCCGATGCCAGGGTTGCTTTTCAGGCTGCGCCGCCAGCCGTGACCGCTGGTGATTCGGGAGATCCGTCGGATTCGGCGGATTCGGCGGATTCAGAGGCCGCGGCAGTGGCCTGGGCGGCGCGGCCGGCAAGGAGGCTGCCGACCTCGCGCTGGATCGAGTCGAGCTGATCGAGCTTGAGTTCCGGGTCGCGGACGATGAAGACTTCGCCGGTTTTGGCGTGCTCGTAGA
>CAZYHO010000025.1:17719-20515 GCA_964647495.1 uncultured Akkermansia sp.
TTGAGTTCCGGGTCGCGGACGATGAAGACTTCGCCGGTTTTGGCGTGCTCGTAGATGCGGAGGCGGGTGGATCCGAGGCTGCGGGTGTCGGTCTCGCGAAGGATTTTCCGGCGCTCGAGCATGAGGGCGAGGATGAACCGGGTGTTGTCGGTGAGCGGGTCATCCTCCTCGATGAGCCGGCGCAACAGGGATTCGGCGCTTTCTCTTTCGACGACGTCGCGCCGGACCGGTTCGGAGGACGGGGGTTCGTACGTGCTGCGCCAATGCGAGAACGGGTGAAGGTTCGGGCGTTCCTGCTGCCAGGCGGCCACGCTGTAATCACGGCGGATGAACCCGTCTTCGTCCGAGTCGTCTTCGAAGAGGGCGGTGAAAAACGGCTCGTTTTCGGTGAACGGCTCGCCCGTCACGCAGCAGGCGTGAGAGCGGCCCTTGATCTTCCATTCCTGATACATCATGCGGGTTGTGTGCGAAAGGGACGGAGACTTTTCCAGAGGCCGGCCATTGTGGCGCCGGTTGTGCGCTGCCAGAGCAGGGCGAGGCCGACCGCAGCGAAAAGAAGGTTGACCGACCAGGTGGCGCCGGCGGCGGGAATCTTGCCGCTTTCGCCGAGGCGGAGGAAAACGATCGTCAGAAAATACATCCCGAAGTACGTGAGCATCGTGGACGCCACGCTGCCCATCAGCCCGCGGCGGGAAAAGACGATCCCGAGGGGCGCGGCAAAAAGGACCACGATAAGGCAGCGGAGCGGGCGCGCCAGGCGGTCGTGCCACCAAGTCCGGTAGCTGGCCAGCCTGGAATCCGGGAATTCGCGGTTCATCTGGAGGTAACTGGTGAGTTGGGGCACGGTGAGAAACTGGGCTGGCAGCTTGGCGCTTTCGCTGAGCAGGCGCCAAGGGGTTTCGCGCCACCCGCGCTTTACGAGCACCCCGCTCTGCGTGTCACCATAGCGCCTGGGGTTCTTGTCGTGAAACATTTCGCGCACGGTGCGGAAATGCCATTCGCCCACCTCGCCGGGCGTGGAAGGTGGCACCCAGTTGGCGCGCCGGGCGAAGAGCGACCAGCGCAGGGCGCCGTCTTCGCTCATTTCGTGGATTTCCACGCCGGTGATGTAGTTGCGGTCGCCGAGGTCGATCGGGACGTTCTCGAGGTACCAGAAGCGCCGGTCCTCGCGGTTGATGTAGGCGACGCGCTGGGCGCTGGTGCGGGAGCGGGATGACTGGCGGTCGGAGCCGAGGTCGTCGGCGAGCTGCATGAGGTCGCTTTTTCGGCGATCGGCCTCGGGGGCATACTGGTAGCTGCACGCGAGCGTGATGATGGCGGCGAATCCGCCGGCGAGGAAAAGCGGCAGCAGCAGGCGCGGCAAACTGAAGCCGGCCGTGATCATCGAGAGGATTTCGTTGTGCCGGGAGAGCCGGCCGAGCGAATAGAGCACGGCGAGGACGAGTGAGATATCGATGATTTCAACGGTGAACTTCGGGAGCTGGACAAGGTAGAACATGAACACCTGGCCGAAGCTGAACCGCGCCTCGATGAGGTCCTTGCCGTTGTCGTAAAAATCGAAGAACACGAAGAGAGCGAGCAGGCCGCAGAAACAGAGGAGAAATGGAACGAGGAACGACCGGAAGATGTGGCGGTCGAGCACGCCGCCACGCTGGTAGCACCAGACCATGGCGGCCGGCGAAAGAAGCGCCAGGCTCGTGACGAGCAGTTTCCCGATGTAGGCCGCCAGCGATCGCTGCTCGCCGAGCTGGCTGTGCGCGAACTGGCCGCCGAATGTGGCCACCAGATCCTCGAGCAGCCACCACAACATCACCACGCCGCACGCCACGGCCACCGGCAGCACGATTTCCCGGCCGCGCAGCCGGATCAGTCCGAGAAAAAAGGCCGGCAGCATGAGGACGAGTGTCCAGCCGAGCCAGTAGTTTACGAATCCATGCAGAAACTCTCTCGCGGCCTGTGGCCCGCCAGCGACCAATGCCTGGGTGGCCGCGCCGGGATCGCCGATGGCGTCCTGCCCCATGTGCCAGGCCAGCGTGGCCGAGCCCGCCAGCCCAAGCGCGGACGCGAGGAGCGCCAGATGCGGCACATCGCGGATCGCCGCCCACACCTCGCCCAGCCAGCCTCGCAGGGTGGCAAGGCGGTTGGTCAGGCTCAGTGGCAGAATTCCCATCGCGAAGAGCCCGCCACCAAACCCGGCATCGGGAGCAGATCAATGGCGGATGGGAGGAGGACGTCGGACAGATCAGTCGGATCGCCTGATCGGCTCACTTGGCCGGCACGCCGTAGACCTCTATTTCCACGCAGTGGTTGAGGTCGTTGACGTTGTTGCCGTTGGACCAGGCGCGGACGTATCGGGCCTTGACGTCCTTGCCGCTGATGAGGCGGCCGTGATTGGTTTCGACGTAGGCGGAATCTTTGCCGGCGCCTTTGCCGAGCGAGTTGTCGTCGTCGTTGTTGAAGACGATGGTGCTGGTCTTGAACTCGGGCTCGTCACTCAGTTCGATGACGACGTCGCGATAGACGCGGGCCTGTTTGTGGAAGTGCCAGATGGCGATGGCCGAGATGCTGGCGGGGGCGCCGAGGTCGATCTGCACCCACTGTGGTCCTGGCCCGAGCTCGACGAAGTAGCCGTCAGCGCCCAGTTTTTCGGTATCGGTGACGAGTGTCAGGTCGCCGAGGGACGGCGTGGCGTCACTGGAGGTGACTTCCTTGTCCGCGGAAAGCAGGACGGTGCCTTTGGTGACGGGGAGCGTGAGGATCGGTTTGCCGACCGGTTCAAGATTCTTGATGCCCGCG
>CAZYHO010000026.1:0-11215 GCA_964647495.1 uncultured Akkermansia sp.
CGGGATGGTGGCGAGCTTCGGGCTGCCGGTGCTGCATCAGGGCGGTGTGTTCAACGGTGTGGCGCTGGCGGTGGACGGGCGCCTGTTCGGCGTGGTCGCCAAGCGGAATCTCGCAGGCGACGGGATTCACTATGAGCCGCGGTGGTTCAAGGCGTGGCCGCTCGGCGTGCGCGATGTGTTTGCCGCGCCGGACGCCGGACCGGGTGACGCGCCGCTGCCGATCGGAGATCTGCTTTTCGATGTCGGCGGCGTGCGCCTGGGGTTCGAAATCTGCGAGGATGCCTGGGTGGCGGCGCGGCCCGGGGCGGTGCTCGCGCGGCTCGGTGTCGACCTCATCCTGAACCCGAGCGCCAGCCACTTCGCGTTCGGCAAGGTCGACGTGCGCCGGCGTTTCGTGCTCGAAGGTTCGAGGGCGTTCAACGCGACATACATCTACGCCAACCTGCTCGGCAACGAGGCCGGCCGCGCCATCTACGACGGCGACGCCATGATCGCGACAGGCGGCCGCCTCGTCGCCGAAGGCCAGCGGTTTTCGTTCGCCGATCACGCGCTGACCGACGCCATCGTGGATGTCGAGGCGACACGCATGGCCCAGGCGCGCACCGCCAGCTTTCGGCCGGATCTTTTGGCGGACGACGTCCTGCTCGTCAGCGCCGCGTTCGACTGGCCTGTGCTCGACGCGGCGGCCGTCACGAAACCGCCCGATGCCGATGCCGTGGCGGGCTTTTCTCCGGCGGGCGCGGCCTGGGCGGAGGCGGCCGATCGCAAGGAGGAGGAGTTCACGCGGGCCGAGGCGCTCGGGCTTTACGATTACCTGCGCAAGAGCCGGTCGCGCGGCTTCGTCGTGTCGTTGAGCGGCGGCGCGGACTCCGGCGCCATCGCCTGTCTGGTGCACCTGATGGCGCGGCTGGCGGTCGACGAAATCGGGCTGCCGCGCTTCCTCGAAAAGCTGGCGTATTTCCCGGAGCTGGCAGCCGCGGCCGCGGCCGCGGCGGGCTTGTCGGACTTGTCGGACTTGTCGGACAGGTCAGACGCGCCAGACAAGTCAGACGGAGTGGACGCAGCGGTCGCTCGAGGGTTGACGCGGCAGCTTCTGACAACCGCGTACCAAAGCACCGAGAACAGCGGCCCGGTCACGCGGGCGGCCGCGCGGGCGGTGGCTGAAGCGATCGGGGCGCGGCATTTCGAGCTGGATGTGGCCGCGCTGCACCGCGGATATGTCGCCACGATCGAGCAGGCGATCGGCCGGCAACTGGATTGGGGCACCGACGACATCGCGCTGCAAAACATCCAGGCGCGCGTGAGGTCGCCGGGCATCTGGATGCTCGCCAATCTGGCCGGCGCCCTGCTTCTCAGCACGAGCAACCGCAGCGAAGCGGCTGTCGGCTACGCGACCATGGACGGGGACACGTCGGGCGGGCTCGCCCCGATCGCCGGCATCGACAAGGCATACCTGCGCCAATGGCTGAGCTGGCTGGAAACAACCGGCCCGCGCCTCCGCGATGGATCCCGCATCCCGCTTCCCGCCCTCCGTGCGGTCAACGCGCAGACACCCACGGCCGAATTACGCCCGCCCGACGCCACGCAGACCGACGAGGACGACCTCATGCCGTACCCCCTCCTCGATGCCATCGAACGGTTCGCCATCCGCGACAAACTCGCTCCGCTCGAGGTCTGGCGGCTGGTCAGGCGCGATTTCCCCCAATACGGCGCGGTCCCGCTCGGGGGCTGGGTCGAACGGTTTTTCCGCCTCTGGAGCCGCAACCAGTGGAAACGCGAACGCTACGCGCCCAGTTTCCACCTCGACGACGAGAATCTCGACCCCAAAACGTGGTGCCGCTGGCCGATCCTCAGTGGAGGATTCGATGTGGAACTCGAAGATCTGCGCGCCGAAGTGCGGCGGCTGTTGTGAATCCGCGCACGCCCCGGGCCGCCCACCTCACTCATCCGCTCATGAAAAACCCCGAACCCCAGCCCGCGGCCCGCACGAACCTCCACCGCCGCATCCACGTCAGCGGCACCGACTGGCTCGTGATCTGGTCGGCTCTGCTGATGACCATCGCGCTTGAGCGGCTCGGATACCCGGGCTGGTGGCTGCCGGGCATGGTCGTGGCCCACTTCTTTCTGTTCTGCAATGTGTTCAAAGTGCCGCGGAAGCTCGAACTGCTCTGGGCCGTCCTTTTTCTCATCAATAGCGGCCTCTGGTTGGCCGCGGGCAATTTCAACTGGCGGCCTGTGCTGTTCACACAAACGCCGTTCACTATTGCAGCTATCGCGCTGACACTCGCCGCCCGCCGCCGCAATCCCCCGGCCATCCGCAAATGAGGGAACGGGCGGGGGACGAAAGCCAGAAGTCAGAGATCAGAAATCAGAGGGCAGAAGGCAGAGGGCAGAAGATAGAATTGCGGGGGGATGGAATTGGCGACTCACCCATAGGTCGTCTGTCACCCTATGGTCCCATAGATCGTCTGTCACCCTATGGTCCGGCGGTCTTCCCGCAGTCTGCCCGCGCCACCGCCGCTCGGTTCACCGATGACCCGGAGCCCATGGCGGCAGAGGGAACCGCGGATCCCGCGGATGCGCGCGGATCGATGGGCTGCGCTTGGGTGTGTTCGGACGGCCAGTAGTCGCGGGACACGACGGCACAGGGTGACAGGTCCACTGCGGGGCGAAGATTGGGGGTGCCGCCGCGATATTGGGCCTTGCAGATTGAGGTGGGGGCCGTATGGACGGTTTCCGCCAGGGGCCGTGGATTTCCGGCCGGCCAACTCCGCCAGGTCTGAGAGGAAGCAACGGTAACCAGCCCGGATTTGTCGCGGTTCCCTGGCGGACTTTCCGGATGGTCAAGCCGGGGCGAAGACGAGGGCGGCGAGAGGCGGGAGCAGTGTGCGCAGGGAGAACGGCTGTCCTTGCCAAGGCACCGGTTCGGCTTCGACGGCGCCGGCGTTGCCGAGGTTGCTGCCGCCGTAGGCCGCGGCGTCGGTGTTGATGAGTTCGCGCCAGACGCCGCCGTGCGGCACGCCGAGCCGCCAATCGTGGCGCGGGACCGGCGTGGCGTTGAGGGCGACGACGACTTCGGTGGCGCCTTTGACGTTCGGGGCACGGCGGCGGTAGGCGAAAGTGCTGGTTTCGGCGGCGTCGGCGTCGAGCCACGTGAAGCCGCCCGACTCGTGATCGGCCGCATGCAGGGCGGGCAGTGTGCGGTGAAGCCGGTTGAGATCGCGGACAAGCGATTGCAGCCCCTTGTGGTCCTGGCCGAGCAGGACCTCCCAATCGAGCGCTCGTTCCTCGGCCCATTCGCGCCACTGGCCGATCTCGCCTCCCATGAAGAGCAGTTTTTTGCCCGGGTGTGTCCACATCCAGGCGTAGAGGAGCCGGAGGTTCGCGAATTTCTGCCATCGGTCGCCGGGCATCTTGTCGAGCAGCGATCCTTTGCCATGCACGACCTCGTCGTGACTGAGCGGCAGGACGAAGTCCTCGCTGTAGGCGTAGATCATGGAGAAAGTGGCCTCGCCGTGGTGGTGGCGGCGGTGCACCGGGTCGCGGTGGAAATACGCGAGCGTGTCGTGCATCCACCCCATGTTCCATTTGAAGTCGAAACCGAGCCCGCCGACCGAGGGCGGGCGCGACACGCCGCCCCAGGCGGTGCTTTCCTCGGCGATCATGAGGGTGCCCGGCAGCTCGGTGTGCACCGTCTCGTTGAGGTGGCGCAAAAAATCGATGGCCTCGAGGTTTTCGCGGCCGCCGTGGCGGTTCGGCAGCCACTCGTCCGGCTCGCGCGAGTAGTCCAGGTAGAGCATCGAGGCGACGGCATCGACGCGCAGGCCGTCGATGTGAAATTCGCGCAGCCAGTAAAGGGCGGAGGCGGTGAGGAAGTTGCGGACCTCGTGCCGGCCGAAATTGAAGACCAGAGTTCCCCAGTCCGGGTGTTCCGCCTGGCGCGGGTCGAGGTGTTCGTAGAGGGCGGTGCCGTCGAAGTAAGCAAGGGAATGCTCGTCTTTCGGGAAATGCGCCGGCACCCAGTCGAGGATGATGCCGAGGCCGCGCTGGTGCGCCTTGTCGACGAATGCGCGGAACTCGTCCGGTGTGCCGAAGCGCGACGTGGGCGCGAAGTAGCATGTGCACTGGTAACCCCAGGAGGCGCTGAACGGGTGCTCGGTGACCGGGAGCAGCTCCAGGTGCGTGAACCCGAGGTCCGCCGCGTAATCGATGAGGGCGTCGGCCAGCTCCAGATAGCTGAGCGGGCGGCCGCCCTGGTCGTGCCGGCGCGCCCACGACCCGAGATGCACTTCGTAAATGGCCATCGGGCGTTGCTTGGCGTCGGCGGAGGCGCGGGCATCCAGCCACGCCTTGTCGTTCCAGACGTGGCGCGGCGCCGGCGCGGTGAGCGAGGAGTGCGGCTCGGAATGCTGGCTGAAGAAAGCGAACGGATCGCTCTTCAACCGGAGCGCTCCGTGCGCATCTTCCATCTCGTATTTGTAGTGCTGCCCCGCGGCGACATCCGGCACAAACCCGGTCCACACGCCCGTGCCGAGATCTTTGTGCAACGCGTCGACGCGCCCGTCGAACCCGTTCCAGTCGCCCACCACACTGACGCGACGCGCGTTGGGCGCCCACACGGCAAACCGGTAACCGCTCACGCCGTCCACGGCGTGCGGGTGCGCGCCGAGCACGGAGTAAAGGCGCCGATGTGTGCCTTCCGCGATGTAATAACGGTCCAGTTCGGACACAGGGATGGGGGACGTCATCCCCTTTCCATAGCACATCACGTGCGCAATGCATTGGATCGCACTCGGTCGATGGCCCCCCTCGGGCAAATCCGGCAGCCGCACCCGAAGCCCATGGACCCGCAATTCCGGGCCTCCCGAGCCCCCCGAGCCCCCCGACCCCGAGCCGCGGTCGCAGAGTCCCGCGGGCCGCCCGCCCACCGCGCCGCGCCCGGCATTTCACGCGCCGGCCAGCGCGCTCCCCCGCGACAGCAGCGCGAGCAAGGCGTCGTCGAAGCCGGCGTCCGTCGGCCACGGGATGAAATCGACACGCCGCGACAGGCACGCGCGCTCCACCGCCGCCGACCACTTGGCGAACGCGGCCTCATGACGCTCGACGTCGCGCCGGCTCAGCCAAAGCCGGCGCGCCTCGCCGGTTTCGACATCGACGAGTTCCACCTCGCCGCTGAGCGCGGGTGATTTTTCCTGTGGGTGATGGATGTGGATGATGTGAGCCTCGCCCGGCCAGACCGCGGTGCGCTCCATGGCGCGCGGCGCCTCATCGAGTTCGCGTCCGTAGAGGTCGCTGATGACAAAGATGATTCCCTGGCGCTGGCGTGACGGGCGGAAATCCTGGAAACACCGCTCAAGATCGGTGACACCGCCGAACGCGAGGCCGCGCACATGGTCGATCAGCCGGCGCAGGCTGACCTGTCCCTTGAGCGGCGGCAGCTCGCTCACCACGCGGTCCTTCATCGTGTAAAGCGTGACCCGGTGCTGCCCGAGCAGGCCGATCGCCGCCAGCGCCACCGCCAGCTTCAGCCCGGTGCGGCGTTTCTCCGGGTGCGGCGATTGCATCGACTCGCTCGTGTCGAGCAGCACATGCACATGGAACTCCTGCACCTCCTCGTAGAGCCGGATGAACAGCCGTTCGAGCCGTGCGAAAAGCCGCCAGTCGATCGCCCGGTAGTCGTCATGCGGCGTGTAGTGTCGGAAATCCTTGAACTCGCGCGTGAATCCGGTCGCCGGCGTCGATTGCATCCCTTTCTTCTTCAGCAGCCGCCGTTTCCGCAGCCGCAGCACCAGCGCCCGCAGCCGGTCGATGAAGGCCGGGTCGAACAAATCATCGTCAGTCGAAGTCAAGGCAGCCACCCCGCACCCATAGCCGGGAATCCGCCACCGCGGAGGTAAAATTCGAGCGCGGCCCCCGGAATGCGGCCCGAATCGCCGCCCCCGATCGTGCGATCGATGTTGCCCGTGCTCCGCGCCCACGCCCAATGCCGTCTTGCCATCCCGCTGCGCGCGGCTCAGTGTTTCCCATGATCGATCTGCTCACGAAACCGGCGTTTCAAAAGCGCGCGCTGCCGCTGTCCGTGAAGGCGTGGCACGAAATGATCGCCAGGAATCTTGTGCCTAAGAGGGCTGAACTCATCCGCGGAGTCATCGTCGAAAAAATGTCCAAATCCATCCTCCACGTCAGACTGGTGGCACGTCTCTTCCGTCTGCTCCAGGAACAGGTGGGAACCGGCTTCTGGGTGCGCCAAGAGGCGCCGCTCACCATGGCGGACTCCGAACCTGAACCCGACATCTCCATCGTCGAAGGTTCGGAAGTCGACTACGCCAGCCACCCGTCCACCGCCCGCCTCGTCGTCGAAATCTCCGTCGCCACACTGGACGAAGATCGCGAAATGGCCGCCATCTATGCCGAAGCCGGCGTGCCGGAATTCTGGATCGTCAATGCCCGAGAATCCGCCATCGAAGTCCATCGCCAGCCGACCCCCGCCGGCTACGCCCACCACGAAGTCATCGCCCCCGGCGACACACTCACCTGCCAGAACCTGCCGGACATACGCATCCCGCTCAGCGGCTTTTTTAGTGATTTGCCTCCGCTTCCCTGAGCGGCCCAACCGGGAACCTGTGCGAAACGACGTTGCGTTGTCGTCACGCCTTCAGGCGGAAACGCGAAGCCGGGTGCGCAAAAGCATGTCCGCCCCACACTTTCGCTGCCCGGCTGAAGCCGGTCTCTCCAATTGAAGACCCGTGCGGAAACCCGTTGAGTTGGAAAAGCGCGCAACAGCATCCGCGGCAGGCGGTTGCCGGGCGGTCGATTGCGTGTATTCGTTGTGCCGCATGATGAAGATGTTGCGCCGACTGTTGATTCCGCGGCTGATGGCGGCCGGACTCGTTGTGGCGGCTTCCGTGGCGGCCGGGCCACCGCCGGCCGGATCGACGCCGGAGGAATTGCTCGAGGCGAGCGCGCGTGTGCGCGAGGCCGTGGCGCTCCAGATTCCGGATCCGGCGGGACGGCTGCACCGGCCGTTCGAACCGGCGCCGGAGCACAAGGCCACGCTGCTTTTCTTCGTGTTGCATGACTGCCCGAAAGCGAACGCCCTGGCGCCCGAGATGTCGCGGTTGGCGGCGTTCGGCGCCGAGCGCGGGGTGAGGACGTTGGTGGTTTACGCGGAACCCACGCTGGAGGCGGCGGCGGCGGCGGCGCACGCGGCCGAGTATGGATTTCAAATGCCGGTGGTGCTCGACATCGCGCTGCATCTCGCGACCGCGGTCGGCGCCACCGCGACACCCGAAGCCGCGCTGGTGGCGGCGGACGGCGCCGTCGTTTACCGCGGCGCGCTCAACGACCGCATCGCTCCGGGCGGCGTGCTCCGCGCCGAGGCCGGCGAGCACTATGTGCGCGACGCCATCGAGGCGGTGGCAGCCGGCAAGCCGGTGGCGGTGGCGCTCACGAAGGCGCAAGGCTGCCACATTCCCGAGCCGCCGCCGTGGAATGGATTCGAAACGCTTCTGCCGCCGCCCGCGCCGGACGACAGCGCGCTGCCGCTGCCCGAGACGGTCACGTTCAGCGAGCACATTGCGCCGGTGCTTCATCGCCGGTGCGCCGCCTGCCATCGCCCGGGCGAAATCGGGCCGTTCTCGCTGCTCACGTACGCGGACGCCCGCAGACGCGCCCGCCAGATCGTCGAAGTGACCGCCAGCCGCGAAATGCCGCCCTGGCCCGCCGGCGACGCCACGCCGCCGGTGCTGTGGGACCGGCGCCTGAGCGCCCGCGAGATCGCCCTGCTCGACCGATGGCACACGGCCGGCGCGCCCGAGGGCGATGCGGCGAAAACCCCCGAGCCTCCGGTCTTTCCGGAAGGCTGGCGGCTCGGTCCGCCCGACCTCGAACTGGCCATGCCGGTCCCCTTCGCCGTGCCGGCGGAAGGCCGCGACATCTACCGCACCTTCGTGCTCCCGCTCGGATGGGAGGACGACGCCTGGGTGCGCGCCATCGAGCTGCGCCCGTCCGCCACCGCCGTCGTGCACCACATCCTCGTTTTCGTCGACCCCACCGGCCGCGCCGCCGCCAAGGACGCCCGCACGCCGGAACCCGGCTACCCGGGCGCGGATTCGCGCGACCTGAAGTTCATCGCCGCCTGGGCGCCCGGCGGCGGCGTGCTCACGCTGCCGGACGACTTGGCCTCGCAGTTTCCGAAGGGCTCGAACCTCGTGCTGCAGACGCATTTCCATCCTTCGGGAAAACCGGAGTTCGAGGCCACGCGCGTCGCCGTCTACCGTGCCGACGGCCCGCCTCGCCACCGGTACCGCATCATCCAGGTGCCGCCGATATTCTCGATGCTCGAAGGCCTGGAGATCCCGGCCGGCGCCAAAGAACACACCGTGCGCGACAGCTTCGTCATCCCGATCGACGTCGACGCCTTCCGCGTCGGCGCCCACGCCCACTTCCTCGGCCGCCGCATGAACCTCACCGCCACCTTCCCCGACGGCTCGCGCCGCATACTCCTCGACGTCCCGAAGTGGAACTTCGCGTGGCAGGACCAGTACGCCTACCGCGAACGCCTCCGCCTGCCCGCAGGCACGCGGCTCGACGCCGAAGTCGTCTGGGACAATTCGGCCGACAACCCGCAAAACCCGCACCGCCCGCCCGTCACCGTCCGCTGGGGCGAGCAGTCGCAGGAGGAAATGGGCAGCCTGCTCGTCGCCGTCGTCCTGCCAGACGACACCGCCCTCGAAACCCTCAACGGCGCGCTCGCCGCCCACATCGCCGATAAACTCGTCCTCGCCGCGCTCAACAACCGTGCGCTCGATCCACAAGCACGCCGCGCCCTGCCCGCCGCCGCCATCCTCATGCGCCAGGACCTCAATGGCGACGGCGTCCTCGACTACGACGAACGCCAGCCGTTCCGCTCGCTCCTCCAGCTCACAGGCATTCCACGCATGATCCTCGACAGCTCGCCGTAGCTCGCGGAGCGCGCGGAGGGAAAGACATGGCCCGAGAACATGTCGGGTTGATGCGAACCCTTGCACTCCATACAATGAACCACGCCTCGCCACTCACTTCCTCCAAAGCGGAATTCGTTCTGCTGATCGGCAAGAGCCGAAATCACTTGTAGGCGCCCGAGTGGCACTTTAGTGTCACTCCCATGAGAACGGAACTCGTCACCACGCTGAAGAGGAAGGCAACCGAATTGATCTCGGAGATCTCCTCCGCTCAAGAACCGCTTTTGATCACGCAGCACGGCCTGCCCGCGGCCTATCTCGTTGATGTGGCGACCTATCAGTCAATGGAGTCGAGGATTGAACTCCTTGAAGGCATCGCCAAAGGCGAAAAGGCGATTTTTGAGGGAAGGGTTGTTTCTCACGAAGAGGCAAGAACCCAAATGTCACGATGGCTCGATTGATTTGGACCGAACCTGCTCTGCAAGACTTGGGACAGATTGCAGACTACATTGCCCTCGACGATCCTGCTGCCGCCAGGCGATTGGTCAGAAGGGTGTTCACCAAGGCCGAGGTTCTGCAGAATTTTCCCGAGATGTGTCCTGTTCCTCATGATCTTCCCGATTCAAGATACCGCCACCTTGTTGTAAAACCTCTCCGAATATTCTACAGAATTCAGGGTGACTCGGTCTTTATCGTGTACGTGATGAGATCAGAACGGCTCCTCAAGGCATCTGATCTCAAAGAACGCGACCCATAAGCCGAACAAAACTGGTGAGCATCACGCGGAGCGATAGCGGCGCCTTCGAGCAAACCGCGAATGAATGCGAATGAACACGAATCCCGTGTTATTGGCGTCCATTCGCGTCCATTCGCGGTTTGGAAGATTCTCTGGATGGGAGCGTTGATGGCGGCGGTGGCACAGGCGCCAGGCGGGCGGGACGCGCCGCCGTACCCGGGGGATCGGCCAAAATTCTTCTTGGCACGCTCTCGTCGCGCGGTTCATTGCGTATCCATGAACGAGCGATGCCATCCTCCGGCTTCACAGGTCGGCCTTCACTTTCTTCTGCCGCATGCGGTATTTGCTGCACAATTACCGGTTGCGGCATGATTTTAATGTGAGGCATCGCGCATCCAGCTCCATGAAATTAGCAGATTTCATCGCAGTTGTAGTGGTTCTGGGCCTCAGCGCCTGTCGAACCACCCCGAAGACCAATACACTGAATTACGCCGACCTGCCGTCCGATTCTGGAGCACGCGCAGCATCCGGGGACGGGAGGAAATCGCTTACAAAGTTTGATGTGGCGATCATCGATTCGCACACACAACGCTATCAGATGTCTTGCATCCCGAGTTCCGTGGAGATGGTCCTGAAATTGTTGGGGCGAGTGCCTCTCTCCTACTACGACCTGCAAAATGAATGGAAGAACAAGAGCGATGGAAGCTTCAAGAACTTTGACCGCAAGACGGTGAACGGCGTCACGTTTCACTTGCAGTTTATGTTACCAAGAAACGACGACTTTCCGCTCGAACAACTTTTCGCCGTGATCCACTCCGAACTTCAACAGGGGCGATTTGTCATCGTCGGCCTTGCTTCTGGTGGCGGCTGGCACAATTGGGTCATCTACGATGAGGACGTCAACGGAGAGTTCCTTGCGGTGTCAAAATACGATGTGAAAACCATGCACATCAGGAACGTCAAATCAGTTATCCGGAAAATGAAAGGAACCGACATCGGCACCTACACCCTGCAAGCGCTTTGAGTCATGTCGGCAACGCCCAACAAAACTGGTCACCATCACGCGGAGCGACAACGGGGCCGTGATGCTCGCCTCTTGGGTGAACGATTCGCGGGTGGGAGGGAAGTGTGATGAAATGGGTGGCGGTGTGCGCCGTGCCGCGAGGGTGGCCGCTGTGTTCGGGGAAACCGCGAATAAACGCGAATGGACGCGAATCCCGTGTTGTTGGCGTCCATTGGCGTTCATTCGCGGTTTGGAAGATTCTCTGGATGGGCGCATTGATTGCGGCGGTGGCACAGGCGCCAGGCGGGCGGGACGCGCCGTCCTACCCAGGGGGATCGGCCAAAATTCTTCTTGGCACGCTCTCGTCGCTCTGTTCATTGCGTATCCATGAACGAGCGATGCCATCCTCCGCCTTCACGGGTCGGCCTTCACTTTCTTTTGCCGCAAGCGGTTTTTATTGCACAATTACCAGTTGTGGCATGATTTCACTGTTCTGCCAGGAATGATGACACCGCTCAGACTGCCATATCCCAG
>CAZYHO010000026.1:11315-19586 GCA_964647495.1 uncultured Akkermansia sp.
GCATGGCGGAGCGATTCCACCGCTGCTGTTGTCCGGCTATTTTGTAGTGGGTTGTCTCATCGCGGGCGTTCTGTTGATACGAAACAAGAAGACCTGCATCAGATGGCTTGCAGTGGGACTATTACTGTGCGGCGTCGCAACCGTTGTTCTTCTGGTCGTGTTTTTTGATGCCTTTGTTGGATATTTTGCGGATGCGAGTTTGCACAATCACAGCCTGACGGAGGCGCAGGGCCTTGCAGAACAGCACCGGGAGCTTATCATTCAAAAGTGGCATGAGCACCGTGATTGACACAGCGAGTTCCGCCGCTTTCCAAGACGGTCAGATTTTGATCTTCATGGAGAGCGGCGCGAGGATGCAGTTCCCGGTGGCAGAGAACCCCCGGGTTGCCCGGGGTACGCCCGAAGAACTCAACAACATCGAGATTTCGCCTTTTGGGCTGCATTGGCCCGATCTCGACGAGGATCTCTCCTTGCGCGGCATCTCCAAGGGTGATTACGGCCAGGGCCGGACAAAACTGGCTGGCATCACGCGGAGCGCAGCAGAATCGTGAGGATCACTTTGGTTGTGAGCCCTGGAATGCGCCACGTATTATTCGAAAGACGGTGCAGAGGTTCACGGGGCACGGTTCACGGGGCACGGTGGAGACGCACACGGTGCAGCGGTGCGGCTGGCGGCTACAATTCCAGTTCGGGTTGGGCGGGGGCGGTGCGTTTCGTCATGGAGGCGCCGATTTTGGTGCAGGCGGCGGGCAGGGCCTCGCGGCCGCGCGGGGTGCCACGCGAGAGAGTGGCGATTTCGCGCGCGCCGGCGGGCTCGACCGGGATCCCGAGCAGCCCGGCTCCGGTAGCGGACCTGGCGCCCTGTGGCGCTTTCTGCTGGCCAGAGCGCGCGGGCGTGGCAGCGTCGGCAATGGTGGCGTGGGGTGGCCGGCCACGAGCCTTGAATCACATGTGCGGGATCTACGGTTTTGCGGGCTTTCTCGAAGACGGCCTGCTGGAGAAAATGGGGCGCGTCCTCCGTCATCGGGGGCCGGATGACGACGGCTATTATCAGGCGCCAGACGGGGCCGCCTTTGCGATGGGGATGAGGCGGCTTGCGATCATCGATCTGGCGGGCGGGCGGCAGCCGATTTTCAACGAGGACCGGAGAGTGGTGGTCATCCAGAACGGCGAAATCTACAACTACGTCGAACTCGCCGACGAGCTGAAGGCCAGGGGGCACGTGTTCGGCACGCAATCGGACACAGAGGTGCTGGTCCACGGGTACGAGGAGTGGGGCATCGATGGGCTGCTGCAGCGGCTCAATGGCATGTTCGCGTTCTGCGTGTACGACGCGAACACGGGCGGCTTCCACCTGGCCCGGGACCGCTGCGGGCAAAAGCCACTGTACTATACGCAAGCGAGCGGGCGCTTTCTGTTCGCCAGCGAGGTGAAGGCGCTGCTCCAGAGCGCGCACGTCGAGGCGCGTCCGAACATCCGGGCGATCGATCCATTCCTGACGCTGCGCAATGTGCCGGAGCCGCAGACGATGTTCGCGGGGATCTACACGCTGCCGGCCGCCCATTACCTGCATCGCACGGCCGACGGTCATGTGACGATCCAGCGGTATTGGGAAATCCGGCTCCTGCCCGGCGAGGGCCACACGAATCGCACCGACGACGAGTACTTCGAAACCTTCGAGGCGCTGTGGAACGACGCGGTGCGGCTGTGCATGCGCAGCGACGTGCCGGTCGGCGCCTACCTGAGCGCGGGCGTGGACTCGTCGCTGACCGTCGCGGCGATGACGAAGCACAGCCCGGACATCAACACGTATTCGATCGGCTTCGGCGCCCCGACCGACGAGACGGCAGCCGCAGCGGAAACGGCCAAGTTTCTCGGCGTCAATCACCATGAAATCATCGCGACCGCCGAAGACTTCAACCTCCTGCCGGAAATCGTCTGGCACATGGACCGGCCGGTCGGGGACGCGCTGATCATCGCGTTTTACAAGCTCGCGCAGGGCGCCGCCAAGGATCTGAAGGTCGTGCTGGGCGGCGAGGGCGCCGACGAGGCGTTCGCGGGCTACGAGTTCCAGAAGGTCATCAATCTGGTCGAGAAATACCGGCGCCTTATGCCCCGCGCGCTTCATCGCGGCGTGATGCTGCCCGGCTTCCAGCTCACGCCCTGGAAACTGATGAACCTTTTTTCCAGCTTCCCCGCAGCCCTCGGCAGCAAAGGGAAACAGCGGCTCCACGATTTCCTCAAACACTACGACCGCCGCGACCTCAACCACAACTACAACGCCCTGCGCACGCTCTGGGCCATGGACGAACGCCGCGACCTCTATGCCGACGAATTCAAGTCGCTCGCCACCGACGCCTGGATGGGACGCGAACGCGACGCCGACAAAGACGGCCCGTTTCTCGACCGCCTGCTCAAACTCCAGTACGACGAGTGGCTCCAGGACTGGGCCCTCATCCGCCAGGACAAAAACACCATGGCCCACAGCCTGGAGTACCGCCTCCCGTTCCTCGACCATCGCCTCATCGAGTTCGCCTTCACGCTGCCGGCCCACCTCAAAATCAACCGCTGGACGGACAAAGTCATCGAGCGCCGCCTCGCCGACAAGCTCTTCCCCAAGCAGATCGCCCGCCGCACCAAGCTCCCGTTCTACCTGCCGGTCGAATTCTTCTTCGACCATCCCGAGTTCAAGACTCTCGTCGCCGATACGCTCAACCCGGAGCAAATCCGCAAACGCGGCTACTTCAACCCGCGCCGTGTCGCCGCCCTCGTCGACTCCATGAATACGACCCGCGAATTCGTGTACTGCAAACAAGTCATGTCGCTCGTCGTCCTCGAACTCTGGCACCGCGCGTTCATCGACAAACAATGATGGTGTCTACAGAAGTGATGCGGCGCCTTCCTCATTCAATGACTCCACTGCTCCCCTCTCGCGCTGCCCTGCCCGGGACGCGTGATTGCTCAGGAGTGGGCCGATTGCCGGTGACTCTCAAGGCGATTCACTGGCGGGGAGAAACGCGCGGCGGGGATCGTCGGCGGGGAGTTGATCGAACCAGGGTCGCGCGACGGCGGGTTGGGCGCGCTGCCATTCTTCGAAGATTTTCGCGGTGATGGCGGGGCGGTGGGTGGCGGAAAGGCTGCCGGCCCATTCGATTGCCTGTAGTGGTTGGCGGCGGGTCATTTCACGCGCGACTTCGGTGTGTCCGGCCGTGAGAGGCAGACCGGCAGCAGCCGGAGACGCGAGGAAAGCCGCGAAGCCGGGGAGGTCCGCGTTTCTCCAGCACGAGTGATTGTTATTCACGACGAGTTTCAGTGAAGCGGTGTCCAGACCGGACAACCAGGTCACGGCTTCGGGAGGGACCGGCTTGTTTGCCTGGGAGGCGTCCAGGAACCAGGCACGGGCGACAGCGGCGGCCGCCCGGGCACGGACTGGCGACACTTCCATGCGGTGGGCAACCACATCGGCCGCCTCGTTGATATCCTTTTTCACCGCGCCCCGGAAGGAGGCTTCCACGGCACCCTCGAGGGGGTTGCCGGAGAGATGCTGTTCGATCCAGTCCACCGCCGCGCCCAGATCGGTTTGCGACCAGGTTTCCACGAGTGACCGAATCAAATAATGATAGAGGTATGGCTTCGTTTCGGTGAGCCAGGCGGCGGCCTGCGCAGGATCGCTTCCGGCCCATTCTTTAATAATCCCTGCGCTCATCTTACAGACGATGCTATGGGTGTGGAAATCCCTCCGGCCCATCGTGAACTCCAGGGCCGCCGCCGGCTCGGTCTGCGCCCAGACTTTGCCGATCTCTTGCAGCACTGTGTCTGTGTTGCCCGAGAGGTGGGAGAAGGCGAATTCCGCCGCATGTCGCGGATTCCGCGCGGCCCACGCGGAGACGCCCTCGAGGCTGGGGTCGCCGAAATGTTCGTCGATGCCCCACTCTGCCAGCAGACGCAGGCCGCGCTCAGGGTCGGTTTTGAGAAGATCGCCGGCGACGATCCAGCACCAGCTTTTCCAGTGCGTGGGATGGAGCATCCGGTTTTTGGCTTCGCTGAGAGCGGTGATGACGGCATCCGGATCGCGTTGCGCCCATTCGCGCATCAACAGGTCACCGAGCGTATCGGCAGGGAAGGCCGAGCCGGAGGTGGCATCTCCCTTTTCCTGAGCGGCCTGGGTCAGTCGCTCGAAGAGATGCCACGGATTCCGTTCGACCCAGCGGGCCACGAGCAGGCGCAACGCCGCGGGATTGTCGGCCGCCAGCCGGGCCAGCCGGGGAAAATCACCGAGTTCCGCCTTTTCCATGGCCGTCATCCAGTGCAGCCAGTGCAGCACACCGGAGGACAACGAAAGATCCTGCTCCAGGGCATCACAGAGCGCCGATTCGCGCCGGGCGCCGGGAGAACCGGGAGAGCCGGGCGACAACGAGGCGCCGGGCTCGGAGGCGAGCGGCCGCGTTTGCGCCGTGCCGGTGTTATTGAAAGCCGGGCGCGCATGCCACCAGCGGAAGCCGAAACCCGCACCCAGGCCGAGAAACGCCGCCAGCACAAAGAGGATGGAGCGACGTGAGTTCATCATGCCGGGTTTCATTGGCCGGAGGTCGCGGGCAGCCAGGCTTGTCGCAGTCTGGTTTTATCTTCCAGGAGCAGCGGGGCGTTTTCAAGCCATTGCAGGGCGGTATCGGGATAATGCGGGTGCATGGTTTGCAGGACGCCCCACGCGGAGGAAGCGCGCCGTGTCGGTTCCCTGATCGAAAGCATCCACGCCCAGGCCTCTTCGGGAGCCTCCTGCGCGAGTGCCCGGGCGAGAGCACCGGCGCCATCATCGGGGTTGAGCCCGGGCGGACGGGAAGCAATCCATTCCGAAGCCTGGTAGGGATCCCTCGCGGCCCAGGCGGAGGCGGCTTCGGCCAAGGCTTCCGAACGGGTTTCCTGTTCCGGCAATGCCGAGGCCCAGGCGATGGCTTCTTCGGGAGAGTGCGTGGCCCAGGCCTCCATGAATTGTCCGATGCGGCCTGGCCGGTCTGCCTCCGGGAGTTGTTCGATCCGGGCGATCCATGGCTGAGGGTCGCGGAAAGTGTTCGGCTGGAGGTAGTCGAACAATTTTTCGAGCATCGGCCCGCGCAAACGCTCCGGCGCTTTCTCGACGAGATCATCGAATCGATGCAAGGCATGTTCGCCATCCATCAAATCTCCGGCGACTTGCTGCACATCCCGGTCATCGAGGAGATTGGCATCCGACAGTTCGGCCACCATTCGCAGCGCGCGTTCCGGATCCAGCGGGCTCACTGCCTGGATCATATCCATACGAAGCCGCTGCATATCGGGCCTTTCGGGTTGATCTCTGAGCCACTCCCAAACCGTGAGCCATTGTCCTCCCGCGCCATTATGAAGAGCGCTTTGGAGGGCCGGCATGAGCATGCCCAGCGAGTCGCCGGCAGCCAGATGGTCGAGAAATCCCCGTGGATCGGCATTGAGTTTTTCCGCGGTGGCCGCGCCCATGCTCCACAGGTCTCCGTCGCTCATGCGGCCGGGATGCTCTTTCAACCAGGCGAGCGTGGCCTCGTAATCGGCGCGGGCCGCTTCGGCGAGAATGCGGGCGCCGGTCGTGTGCGTGGAGGAGACCATGCTGCCAAGGGGCGGCACGGTGCCGGCCAGATCCAGGGCTTTCGCCGGGTTCGTGGCCGCCAGCCCGGCGAGCGCCTCGCGCCGGACTTCATTGCGGTCGAGTTCGTCCGGAAAGGTTTCCGCCCAGGCGAGGGCGGCGTCGGCGTCCCGTTGAGCCCAGGTTTTGGCCACGCCGGCCAGTGCCAGTTCGCGATTGGGGCCGGCCAGTGCTTCCGCGGCCGCGCGGGCGTGGTCGAGATCGTTGGCGGCCAGGACGGCGAAGGCGTCGCTGACGTGGGTTTCCCGGTAGCGGCGTGTCTTGGGCAGCCGGGCGACGATCGCCGACACAGATTCGGGAGCCAGCGCGGCGAGGCGGGACAGCGACTGGCGCGCCACTTCTTCCCAATGCGATGGCGTTTGCAGCAGCGCCACCGCGGCCGCCGCGGGATCGTATTGCAGCCACTCCTGGAAGAACTGCTCGCGCTCGATGGTATCCCGATCCGAGGCAAAGAAAAACGCCATCCCGCCCTGCGGATCGACCGCCGCCCACTCGGCGATCTGAGCCGCGCGGAAGGCGCGGCGGCGGACCGGATCGCCGATTTCCGAAATGGCCTGATACAGCAGAGGCATGGCGTCCGCTGTGACGCCCCATGTCTCGTGCAGAGCCTGCCATTCCGCGAAAAAGGCGCTGTCGGAAAAGTCAGGCTCGTTGTGCCGAGGCGCGGCGGGTAGCGCGGTCGAGGCGGACGGCGGCGCGGCATTGAACGACGGTTCCAGGCCCATCCGCGCGCTGTAGCCCAGCGGCAGCGCGGTGATCGCGATGGCGGCCGCCACGGCCAAGGATGTTTTGGAGGTGCAGGTACTCATGGTGGCGGTGGCGAGAGTGGCGCCGGCGGCGTCGGCGGCCGTGGATGTCGTACCCGCCGCGCCCGCGGCGACGGTCGCGCCAAAGACCGTGCCCGCCACCGCGGCCGGCGCGGCCAGCGCGCCGATGGCGGCGGCGATGCTCATCGTGAAAACCGCGCCAGGCTGGGTGCGCACGAGAACCGATTCGACGAGGCCGGCCACCCGCTCGCGCAGCAGGGCGCGTCCGCGGGTCAGGCGTTGTTTGACGGCTTCCTCGCTGAGTTCCAGCGCCGCGGCCACCTGGCGGACCGAGCGGCCGTCGCGGTAGAAAAGCACCAGCGGCAACCGAAGCGATTCCGGCAGACGATCCATCGCCGCGCACACCAAGGCAGCTTCCTCGTCGCTGGCGGCCCGTTCGTCCGGGAGTGGAGCCTCATCCGCGGGTTCGTTCGCTTCGTGCAGCGCCTCGTGCGGATGCCGCCGCCGCCGGTGTTCCAGTGCCGCCGTGCGGGCGATCCGCGCCAGCCAGCCCTTCAACCGGGCCGGCTCCCGCAGGTCGTGGATTTTCCGCCACGCGGTCAGAAAGGCGTCCTGGGCCGCGTCCTCGGCGGCTTCGAAATCCCGCAGAATCGCGAAGGTGACTCCGCACACCATGGCCTGATGACGCACAACGACTTCCACAAACGCCCGCTTGTCCCCGCCCTGCGCCGCCCTGGCCAGCGCTTCGTCCGGCGGCTCGTCCCCGCGGCCCCCGGATCCGGAAGGAATGTCGATTGCATGCGTCATCTCGAAGTCAAAAGAATGAGGGCGGCCCACAGGGCCTCCTACCCGTCCAGATGCGCCGCCAGCCAGAGAGGTGACAAGTATTTTCCGCCTTCGATGGATGAGCGCCTCGATTCTATATTCCGAGGGTAACGTAAATCGCCTGATCGCGAACCTCGAACCCCTTGAGGAACAGCTTCGCCGCGGTCGTCTTTGCGTCTTTGGCCTCAAGCGTGTAGACTGGCTTGGTTTCGATGAATTCGCGTGCGGTCATCGACACAAAATCAGTCACTTGTTCCAGCCACTTGTCGGGAATCCCCTGGATTTCAAGCCGGGTGAACTCGACATCAGCCAGAAAGAACTGCTGTGTCTCGCTGTCATATCGGATCGCTGAAGTGACCGTTGCGCCGCCTCGCAAGTCCTTCGGTTCGTCGTTAAGACGGATATTGAGAGTGGCGTCCAGCCCGAGCTGAACGCGGTCTTCATCCTCCAGAAGCGTCACCCGCGGGTTCGAATAGGTGACACTGAAAATCAGCAAATATTTCTTCGTCGCAGGAAATCGCTCCGACAAGGCCGTATCGATCCGATCCTGGGTGATCACGACCTCATAACGCCTGCCTTTGAAGTAGAAAAATGTGCCGCCCAGAAAAACAGCCAGGACGATCAACAGAATTGCAAGCGATCTCTTCATTCACCGAGCCGTGTAGTGGAACCTATGGAAGCTCCAGATTCTGAGGGATTCGGCCAAAAGCAAATCGCCAATTCTTAAGGTGGGTTAAAGATTGGGAAGGGACTCAAAAGGACTTCCCCATGCGATTTGCCTCGGTAGTCCGCCGGTCTCCGGCGGGACGCTCACTCCCGGGACTCGAAGACCCGAAGATCGATCCGGGTATGGGTCCGAGGGTGGAATCAGCGGTCGTCGCGATCATCGGGATCCTGCGTAGAGGCGGTCCCGGAGGAGAAAGTCGGGGAGCGTGGGTTTGCGGCAGTCGCGGACGAGCCGGTCGTAACACGCGAGCAGGCTCGCGATGCACTCGGCCGTGTCGAATGGCCGGGCGGATGCCGCCA
>CAZYHO010000027.1:0-19472 GCA_964647495.1 uncultured Akkermansia sp.
ACCCAACGGGTATTCCGCATGACGCTGCCGGCTCCGGCTGAAGCCGGTCCTTTGCAACGCGATCGCTCAACAGCCGCTTTGAACCTGCGAATGATTCCGAAATAGTCATTCCCCCAGGCGGAACATACACATACAGCACTTCATATCCGCCGATCGAACGGAAGGGTGAATTCTGGCTGCAAATGTCAGGGATCTACACCGAACCGTTGCGAGTCCGATACCACCAAGAACAGAACAATGGTGAAGGTCTGGCGCACTGGTGGGCTGCCTCACATCCACCGCTCGAAGGCCTCGATGGCTTCGTATTCGGCGAGGCCGAGGGAGTCGTAGGTGCGAGCGGTATGGCGGTTGCGGTCGCCGGTGAGTTGATCGGGGTTGGTGTGGGACTGGAATTTCTGGATGGCGGCGAGTTTTTGGGCGAGCTGTTCCGGGCTGACGGGAACGGCCATGTCGATTTCGTGAGGTTCGAGTTCTTTCTGGTGGCCGCGGTGGAGCCAGACGCGGCAATCGGATTTCCAGCCGGCGGCGGCGCATTGGCTCCAGGCGGCGGCGAAGGCGCGCCAGGCGACCCCCTGCACGCTGTTCGGATCGGCGAGATGGCCGGTCATGAAGACCTGGTGGGGCCGGGATTCGTCGAGGACATCGCGCAAGGCGGAGACGTCGGTTTCTTCGAGGCGGAACTGGCGATAGCGGCCTTTGGCGTAGAACGGGAGGTCGAGAAAGCGGATGTGCTCCGGCGGCAGACCGAGCGCTTGCAGGGCGTCGCGGGCCTCGCCGCGGCGGATGAGGCCTTTGAGGCGGCGCAGGTCGGCGGGCGGATCGCCGAACGGGCCTTTGGCGTCGAGCTGGGCGAGGATGGTGCGCGCGTAGGCGACCTGGCTGGTCCAGTCGCCGTACGGCTCGCCGCCGGCGGTGGCGTCCCCGTGGGCGAAAAGCTCCGATGTTTCGAGCAGGACCTTGGCGAATTTCGACGCCTCGGCGTCGGCGACGCGCAGGTCGCCGCTGGTGAGACAGACGACGCGCACGTGGTGGCCGTGCTCGACGAGCCGCTGCACCGTGGCGCCCATGCTGAGCACGTCGTCCTGGGGCTCCGGGGCGAGGATGAGCGAGCGCTTGGGATGCGGGGTGGCGCGCTCCGGGCGCGTGCTGTCATCGGCGTCCGGTTTTCCGCCCGGCCAGCCGGTGATAGTGTTCTGGAGGCGATTGAATATCTGAATGTTCAGGTAATAGGCGCGGCCGTGGCGGGTGAGCAGGTCGGCCATGCCGTTTTCGTTGTATTCTTCGTCGAGCAGCTTGAGGACCGGCTTGTGGTGCTTGAGCGCGAGCCAGGTCACGGCGCGGCGCGTGCGGGCGTCGTCCCACTCGACCGATGAAACGAGCCATGGCAGCTTGATACGCGTGAGCGACTTCGCGGCGGCGGCGTCGATGACGAAGCGCGCGTCCGGGTGCGACTGAAGGAAGCTCGCGGAGACGGTCTCGGTTTCCGGGCCTTCGACCGCCTCGCGCACGATGTCCGCCTTGTTTTCGCCCCAGGCCATGAGGGCGATGCGGCGCGCGCGCAGGATGGTGCCGACGCCCATGGTGATCGCGAAGCGCGGGACGTTCGCTTCGCCGAGGAAGTCGGCGGCGGCGTCCTGGCGGGTGATGCGGTCGAGTGCGATGAGGCGGGTACGCGAGTCGCGGGTCGAGCCCGGCTCGTTGAACCCGATGTGGCCCGTGCGGCCGATGCCGAGGATCTGGAGGTCGATGCCGCCGGCCTGGTCGATGGCGTTTTCGTAGGCCTGGCAATCGGCGAACACCTTGTCGAGCGGGACGGTGCCGTCGGGGAGGTGGATGTTTTCCGGACGCAGGTCGACGTGATCGAAGAGCTGCTCGCGCATGAAGCGGAAGTAGCTTTCGCGGTGGTCGCGATCGAGGCCGTGGTATTCGTCGAGGTTGAATGTGATGACGCGGGCGAAGCTCAGGCCTTCCTCTGCGTGCAGCCGGATCAGTTCGCGGTAAAACGGCACGGGCGTCGATCCGGTGGCCAGCCCGAGGACGGTCGCCCGGCCCTCGAGGTTGCGCGCGGTGATCAGGCCGGCCACTTCGCGGGCCAGGGCGGCGGCGGCCTCCGCGGCCGTCGGGTGGATCACGGTGGGGATTTTCTCGAACTGTTCGGCGGTCGACACGGCGGCGGTGGCGGTGGTCATCGCGGCCAGCCAAGCGCACGCCCGCTCAACGGTCAAAAAGAACGACAAGCGGGCCGCGCGCGTTACGGTGCCGGCGCCGGGCGCCACAAGCGGGCGCTTCCGGCGCCATCGCCCTCAGCCGTACACACCGCATGGATCATTCCGCGCCACGCATCCTCGTCGTCATGGGTGTCTCCGGATCGGGGAAAACCGAAGTCGGCCGCGCCCTGGCGGCGGCTCTGGGCGCCCGGTTTTTCGATGCCGATGGATTTCACCCGCCGGAAAACATCGCGAAAATGAGCGCCGGCACGCCGCTCACGGACGCGGATCGCGAACCGTGGTTCGAGCGCCTCGCCGCCGACGTGATCCGCCCGTGCGCCCCGGGCGAGACGCGCGTGCTCGCATGCTCGGCATTAAAACGGGCGTACCGCGACCGCCTGCGCGCCGCCAAACCCGGCGCCGTCCGTTTCATCCACCTCGCCGGCGATTTCCAGACCATCCACGACCGCATGATCGCCCGGACAGACCACTTCATGCGCGCCGATATGCTTCGCAGCCAGTTCGCGACCCTGGAAGATCCCGCGGCCACCGGCGAAACCGGCGTCATCACCGTGGACATCAAACCCCCCGTCCCGGAAATCGTCAAAGCTGCGCTCCGGAAGCTCGCGGAACGGCCGGGCGCTGACCACTGACCTCCGGCCTCCGAGTCCCGTCTTCAGTGCTTTCTCTCCAGCGACGCGTCCAGTGCGGTCGCGGCGTCCGGATCGGCGAGGAGTTCGAGCGGGAGGAAGGTGAGGGTGGCGAGGATCCGCAGGCGTGCGCGGCGAAAATCCTCCGGGCTCCAGCCGGCGAAGAATGATTCGATGTTGCGGGCGGCATCGACGACCAGGCGCCGGATGGCGCAGACGGCATCGGGAAATGCCTCCATCCCGCGATGGTAGTTTTGCAGGCGGCCGCCCTGCCTGTACTCCGGGAAGTCCTCGAGCCCCATGAACGCCAGAAAATGGCGGAATTGGAAGGCGCCGGTCGCCGCGACGAGGCCGGCAAAATCCGCGACGAGTTCGTCCTGGATGCCGAAGCGGAGTTTGGGAAAGAGGCGGCGGATGAAATAATGGCAGGACTCGTGATGCAGGCGCAGCGTGCGCGAACACCCGAGCCACTGGGCATCGCTCATCCCGAGACAGGAGGCGGAGGCGCCGCTGTATGGAGCGGACGAAAGAAGCAGGAGCCGGTCTTTCCAGAGCGCGCTGTCCGGCGGTTGCGGGTCGAGCCGGCCCGCGGCCTGAGCCTCGCGCGCGGCGAAAAACCGCCTGCGGTTAACGTAGCCGTTGAGAAAGTTGGCGCCCATGGAATCGGGAATGGCGACTGGTTCGTTGCGATGGCCCAGCGCGCGAACGAGCGTCAGGAAATCGGCGCGAGCCGACGCCTCGATGACCGGGAGCACGCCCGTTCCCGTGTCGTGCAAATGGATACTCACGAGATCCGGCGCCTCCCAGGCAGGGCCGCCATCGACCGGGAGGCGGGGCCAATCATCCGGAGAAGCGGCAGGGTCGAGGCAGGCGCGCACGTAGGCCGGCGTGTGTTTCACGCCGGCGGCAATGGGGAAATTGAGTTCGGCAACGTGGCGCCGAAGGGCAGGCAGGCATCCACGGCAGCCGGCCTCCACGGCGATAGCGATCCAGTCCGGCACGAAGGCTTCGTGGGGAAATGACACGTCGTCGGGATCCGGACATCGATCCGGCAATGGGCGTCCGAGCGCGGCCAGCACGCGGCCGGCGGTTTCCGGAGCGAGGCCGCGCCGCACGAGCAGATTACGTCGGACGTTCAGCATGTGGTTGGCGGCGGCGCGCGTGCCGAGGCCGGCTCATTCCGGCTTGAGGCGCTGGTGCCGCAGGAAATCCATGAATTTCTGGTAGTCTCTGTCGGGCAGGTTGAAGAGCCCGAGCAGTGTTTTGTATGACCCGTTGGCTTCGCGCAGGCCGCGCTCGAACATGGCGCGCACCTGGGAGCGGTTGAGGTCGCGCTCGATGAACGGTTTGTGAACCGCGTCCCAGAACGTCTGCTCGCCACTGCGCATGGCGCGGAAAATATCCGCGAAGGGATCGATCCCGGGCGCCGGAGGCGACGGCCGCGCCGGACCGCCGCCGGCTGGCAATCCCGCGGCCACCTGGCGCTCGTACAGCACGCTTTCAAAGTCCTCGAACTCGATGAGTTCGCTTTCGGCCATCGAATATCCGGTAGTGGCGACGCTTTTGATTTCGCGGATGTTTCCCGGCCACGCGTAGCCCGAGAGGAAATCAAGCGCCGCCTTGGAAAACCGGCGGCGCACTTTGTAGCGTGCCTGGAGCAGGCCGAGCCAGTGGCCAAGGAGGAGACGCCAGTCGTCGCCGCGCTCGCGCAGCGCAGGCAGTTCGAGCCGGAAATAGCAAAGGCGGAAATAGAGGTCGTTGCGGAATGAATTGGCGGCGACAAGATCCTTGAGCGGGCGATTCGTGGCGGCGATAACGCGAACGTTGACGCGGTACGTGGCGCTGTCGCCAAGCCGCTTGAATTCGCCCTCGGCCAGGGCGCGCAACAGCATGACCTGCGTCTGCATCGGGAGGTCGGCGATTTCGTCGAGAAAAATGACGCCGCGGTCGGCCGTCTCGAAGAGCCCTTTGTGGTCGGCGAGCGCGCCGGTGAACGCGCCCTTCTTGTGGCCGAAGAGTTCGCTCACGGACAGGTTGTTGTCTGTGTACTGCGGACAATTGACCGGCACGAACGGCCGGTCGAGGCGGCCGCCCAGCAGGTAGCAGGCGCGGGCAAACAACTCCTTGCCGACGCCGCTTTCGCCTGTGATGAGGATCGGCTCGTCGAATCGGGCGAATTTCTCGACCTTGCGCAGCACGGCGGCCATCGCCTCGGATTCGCCGACGAGCGAAACGGCGCGGTCCGGTCCCCAGAGCGCGGACGACTTCTGATGAATGCGGCAAGCGATGTCGAGCAGGCCGGGCGGAGACGGCGGCGCGGCCGATCCGGCGCCCGGGGAATCGTCCGGCGGGGCGGTGTGGCGGGGCGAGGCGCTGGGTGTGCGGGCAGGCATGTGCGGATGGTCCGGCGGTATCAGGCGACCTGGCGCCGGGCGAGTTCGGCGAAGTGACCGTTCAGTTTCATGAGTTCGTCGCAGGAGCCGTTTTCGACGACGCGGCCTTTGACGAGGACGACGATGCGGTCGGCGTTGAGGATGGTGCTGAGGCGGTGGGCGATGACGATGCGGGTGGCGTGCATGGCGTCGAGGCTGTCGGTGACTTGTTTCTGTGTCTGGTTGTCGAGGGCGGAGGTGGCTTCGTCGAAGAAGAGGATGCGTGGTCTGTTGACGATGGCTCGGGCGATCATGAGCCGCTGTTTCTGGCCGCCGGAAAATGCGCCGCCGCCTTCGCTGACGACCGTCTGCATGCCCATTGGCATGGCGCGGACGTCATCGGCCAGGCCGGCGCGCTCGGCGGCGTCCCAGGCATCGTCCATCGTGAGCTGAATGTTCGGACCGATGATGTTGTGGAAGATGGTGGTGGGGGCGAGGCGGCTCGCCTGGAGGACGACGCCGATGCGCTGCCTGACTTCGCGGAGGTCGAGCGTCTGGAGATCCTGGCCATCGAAAAAAACTTTGCCGGACTCGGGGATTTCGAAACCGAGGAGCACGCGGAGCAGCGTGGATTTGCCAGATCCGGACGGCCCGACGAACGCGACGAATTCGCCCGGGCGGATGTTCAGGCTGACGTTCTGGAGGATAAGCGGGCCATCCGGGTCGTAGCGAAAATTGACGTGGAAGAGATCGATCTGCCCGGTGAGTTCGCCGGGGAACATGCGGTCTTCGGCGAGTTCCGGTTCGGTGTTGAGGATCGGCTTGAGGCGTTCCCAGATCGGGACGACCGCGAGCAGGCTCATCGATGCGCGGCTGAGGCCGAGCATGGCGCCCAGGAACGATCCGAACGCGGTGTTGAAGGCGATGAACTGGCCGGTCGTCACCGTCTGCGCCGCGGCGTCGGTGGCGGCGGCCGCCTCGCGCACATGGACGAGGGCCAGAAAGATGACGAGCGTGCAGAAGACGGGAAAGCCCGAGTTGAAGACGGTGACGAAGTTTTCAATGCGGCCGATGGTCCAGGCGATGCGCTTTTGTTTGGCGAAATGGTGCGCCCACACCTTGAGCGCGTGGTCCTCGGCGCCGGCGACGCGCAATTTGCTCACACCTGTGAGGAACTGGAGGACGAGGCCCGCGATGAATCCACGCGTGCCCGACTCATGACGCTGGTGGCGAAGTTGCAGGAAGTTCGCGGCGGCGGTGAGCAGCATGGCGAAGGCGACCAGGCCGATGGCGACCATGCCCATCGTCATGCTGAACTTGAACATAACGAAAAGATAGAACACCGACGTGACCGCCCCGAGGACGGCCGAAACCCCGACGCCGGAAACGAGCGAGCGGATGGCGTCGATGCCGGCGGCGCGGTCCGCGAGGTCGCCGGCGGTGAATTTGCGGAAGAATGTCGGAGGCAGGTTGAGCAGGCGGTCCCAAAGCGCCGCCTGCACCGAATAATCCATGCGCCCCTCGATGCGCAACACCGCCAGGCTCCGGACCACCTGGTACATGGCCCCGGCCATGGCCGCGCACATCAAAGCGATGCCGTACTGCGCGAGGCCGCCTTTCTCCGCGCCCGGGATGGCCGTGTCGAAGATCTGGCTGCTGAAGAGCGGCGTCAGCGCGGCAAGCACACCGATAAGCACACCCATGAGAAGAACGGTCACGGCATCGCGACCGAGGCCGAAACTTCCGAAACGCACCACGTCCCAGACGGTGAGGATCCCGTCCTTGAACGGACGGTAAAAGGCATAGGCGAAGGGATGCAGCGAGCGCGCCACCTCGCGGTTCACGCGCCAACGCTCGCCGGTCGCGGGATTGGCGAGGTCATAGCCGCCGCGCGAACGCGGCAGCAGAGCGACCGGGTGTTTCGGAATCGGGGGAGACGGCTTGCCGTCGGCGGCCGGTGGCGCATCCTCTGTGATGTGCGCGAGCAGCGGGCCGTGCTCGCGATTCCACCAGTCATCGCGCAGCGCGACCATGCGGTGGCGGATACGGCTGGCGCGCACGATCACGCCGAGGCGGTCGGACTTGGCACCGAGCTTGTGCGCTTCCGGATGCTGGCGCATCGCAATGCCGAGCCGCTCGCCGACAAGCCGGCAGGCCGCGAAGAGAAAATCCTGCGCGCTTCCGGGATCCCCGCCCACAGGGCGCAGGTCGTGCCGCATGACCGAGGCGACTTCGCGCAGCGCGGCGGCGCGGGCTACGCCGCGATATTCCTCCTTGGTGCGAAGGCGGATGTTTTCATCGACTCGCAGCAGCGCCTTGCTGATGAATTCGCTCTGGCAGACGGCGAGGTGAAAGGCGGCGAGCCCTTCCCAGAGCGCGCTGTGACCGATGCACGTCGCGGTGTCGTAACACGTCAGCTCGCTCTGGACGTTGAATTCGACCCACGTCTCCGGCGTGATCGGAAAAATGAGATTCGCGCCGGAAAAATCCAGTTCCTCGGTGTCGAGAAAAAAGGCATCTCCCGAGCGCACGTAAATCCACGCGGCGCCTTTGCGGGACGTGGCGATCTGGCCGGCGGGCATGGCGACCTCGGTGCCGGCGCGCAGCTTGACGTCGGCCTGGGGAAGTGTGAGGCCTTTGGTGACGCGACGGCCGACGTCGGCGACCCAGCGTTCGACCGTTTCGACCAGTTCGGCGGCGAGCGCCTGATGCGAGATGGCGGCCTGGACCAGGGCGAGCGGCAGTTCGTAGATCATGGCGCCCAGTCCGCCGACCGCGAGAAACCCGTGCCGCTGGCCCGAGCCGTCGATGCCGAAGAGGAGGCCGCCGGGCGTGACGGAGATGAAGTGGCTGCGGGGACCGGTGGATCGGCCGTTCTCGACGGCGGTCGTGAACACATCGATCGCGCCCTCGGCGAGGAAGTACGCCTTGTCCGCCTGGTCCAGCAGGAGCGGGCGGTTGCTTTCGAGGCGGCGTTCGCGGCCGTGTTCGCGGAAAAACCCGCCGAGGACCGAGGGCTTGAGATCCTCGTCGGCAGGCGGCTGCGCGACCGGCAGCCCGGGCAGCGCAGGCAGCATATCAGGCGTGCTCATTCCTTGATGAGGTGTTTGTAGAATCCGTCCATGTTCTTCATCTCCTCGTGAGTGCCGCGCTGGACGATGCGCCCGCGGTTCATCACGATGATTTCATCGGAGTCGCGGATGGTGGAAAGCCGGTGGGCGACGGTCAGGCTGCTGCAGCCGCGGCGGCGCAGGTTGGTGTCGATTTCCTTTTCCGTGGTGGGGTCCAGCGCGCTGGTGGCTTCGTCGAGGATGAGGAATGTGGGATCGCCGACCAGGGCGCGGGCGATTTCGAGGCGCTGGCGCTGGCCGCCGGAGAAATTGTTGCCGCCTTCGGTGACGGTGCTGTGTTCGGCGCCCGGGCGCGCGGCGACGATATCGCCGATGGCGGCGTCGCCCATGGCGGCGAAGATGTTGGCTTCGGGGATCGTGTTGTCCCACATCGTGAGGTTGTCGCGCACCGCGCCCTGAAAGAGAAAGATTTCCTGGTCCACCATGCCGATCGAGTTGTTCAGCAGGTCCGGCGGTATCTGGTCGCGCGGGATGCCGTCGAAGAGGATTTCCCCGGTCCACGGTTTGTAGAGACCGGCGACGAGCCTGGCGATCGTCGATTTGCCCGAGCCCGACCCGCCGACGAGGGCGACGCGCTGGCCGGGCTCGATCACAAGATTGAAGTCCTCGATGAGCGGACGCTCGAGCGGGCTGTAGCCGAACGAAAGATTGCGGATCTCGAGGTGGCCGGTGAGCTTGACGACGTCCTTGAGTTCCGGCGGGCGCGGCTGCTCGGCGCGCGCGTACATTTCATCCGGCTGGTAGCGCGTCACGTCGTCGAGCCGGTTCATGTCGCCCTGGAGTTCCTGGAGCTGGCCGCCGAATGTCACGAAGTCGCCGATCGGGCGGTTAAAGCTGGCGACGATCGTCTGGAAGGCGACGAGCATGCCCATGGTGAGGTGGCCGTCGATGACGCGCAGGCCGCCGACGACGAGCACGCCGACGGTGGTGGCGGCGGTGAGGAGCGGCGGCAGCACGCCGAGCATTTGCGAGAAGAGGCCGAGCTGTTGTTTGGCCTTGAGCGCCTTCGCCTGGTAACCGGCCCAGCGCCCGAAGAACTCGGCTTCGCCTCCGGTGGCCTTGAGCGTCTCGATCATCTGAAGGCCGCCCATGCTGGTGCCCATGAGTTTGCCGCGCTCCTGCAAAAGCCGGCGCGACGTGTCGACGCGTTTCCGGCTGATCAGGCGCATGGCGACCACGTTGACCAGGCCGAAGGCGATGGCGATGACGGCCAGCAGCCAGTCGTACTGGAACATGAGGATCGCGAAGAAGACGCAGGTGACCAACTGGAGGAGCAGCGTGGCGACCTGTTCCGAGAGCACTTTGGCGACCTTGTCGTTGATGGCGACGCGCGATCCGATTTCGCCGCCGAACCGCTGGCTGAAGAATTCGATCGGGAGGTGGAGGACATGGCGGAAAAAACGCAGTGAACTGGTCAGCGCGAGCTTCGTCTCGAACCGCAGGAGAAAGTACTGCTGCAAATACGTGAGGAGCATCGACACCAGGGCGGTCAGGCCGAGGCCAAGGAGGATCGGTTTGACCCAGTCGCTCTTGCCGGCGACGAGGACATCGTCGATGAAGACGCGGGTGAAGGCCGGGATGACGAGGCCGGGGATGACGAGGAAGAGGCCGGTCAGGGCGACGAAGACGACCGGCCAGTGGTAGCCTTTGAGGCGCGGGCGCAGGCACGCCCAGAACGACGGTTTTTCGCCGCCCTTCCTGAATTCCGGCCCCGGCTCGGCGCACAGGACGACGCCGGTGTACGAGCCTTCGAATTCCTCGGCGCCGACAGAGCGCGGGCCGGTGGCCGGATCGCTGAGAAAAACCCTGTCGCCCTTCCAGCCTTCGAGGACGAGGAAGTGGTTGAAGTTCCAGAAGATGATGACCGGCATCTTCAGCTCCATGAGCTGCCCGATGCTGTACTTGAAGCCCTTGGCCTCCATGCCGTACTTGCGGGCGGCGCGCAGGACGTTGTTCGCCTTCGACCCGTCGCGCGACACACCGCAATCGACGCGCAGCCGCTCCAGCGGCACGTACAGTCCGTGGTGGCGCAGAATGATCGAAAGCGCGGCCGCGCCGCATTCGACCGCCTCCATCTGGAGAACGGTGGGCGTGCGCACCCGGCGCGGCGGCTTGCGGCGGCGCCCGGTGGCGGTATCGGCGGCGGTGGCGGCGGCCATGGCGGTGGCGGGATCAGAGCCCGATCTTTTCCTTCACGAGAGGGATGACGTAACTGATGGGGCGGCGACGATCGATGATGATGGATCCGCTGCACATCGTGCCGCCGAAAATGCCGACCGGAGGCCCCTGCGGTGACGACCAGGCGTAGCCGCTGGTCGTTTCGGACGGGACGAGGTCGACGACGACTTCGAGCGGCGCGCTGCCGCCGGTGAGTTCTTTGACGAGGGCCTCGTTGCGCAGCGTGCGCATCAGGCCGTCGGGGGTGGCGGGATATGTGGAGACCGAGCGCACAATGCCTTTCATGAACCCGTACTCCTCGGCCTTCACCGTGGAGGGCGAAAGACGCACATCCATGCTGGCGGCCGCCTTTTTCCCCTCGCCGGACGGAACGTACAGAATCCCCGTGAGCTTGGCATTCAGCGGCTCCAGGCTGACCACGCGTGTGTGCGGCTGAACCAGTTCGCCGCGGTCGACCATCATCTCGACAACGCGGCCGGCGTGCGTGGAAACGACCACGCTGCTGGAAACGAGCTGGCCTTCGAGCGTCCTGATGTTGCGCTCGGCTTCCGCAATCAGGTTCTTGCGGGTGCTGTCGGCGGCTTCGGACGCCTGGCGCGCCTGGGCGCGCTCGGCCGGGATCGCCTCGAGTTGATTGCGGACAGCCTTCTCGGCGTTCACCGCTTGCGTGAGCTGGGCTTCGGCCGCCACCAGCGTGGCCTGGGTAGTCAGTCCTTGGGCGAACGAGGCGCGCCGCGTTTCCACTTGCTGGCGGTAACTGCGGATCTGGCCCTGCATTTCCGCGATCTGGCTCTGGTAGTTCTTCTCCTGCTTGTCGAGCGCGTCGAGGCGCAGTGTGAGCGTGGCGAGGTCGTTGGTCGAGTCTCGCACGTCTTTCTGTCGCGCATCTTCGAGGGCCGCCTTCGCGTTTTCGAATTCCTCGACGAGCCGGCTCTGGCCGACGGTAGCGATGGTGGCCCTGGCCTCGACGATGTCCCCCGGCTTGACGAGGATATCGCTGATGCGGCCGGAGCTGCCGGCTTCGACGTCGATGAGCGATCCGCCGATAATGAGGATGCCCTTGCCGTCAACGCGGATGGGGATGGAGCCGAAGATGCCCCAGGCGACTCCCATGGCGAGGAGGAATCCTGTGGTGGCGAGGGTGATCCAGCCCATGGGTTTGGTGACCTCCATGAGCACGTCGAGCTGTTCGGGAGTGGACAGCTTTTCGAGCGCGGCCTTGGTGAAAAGATCTTTGCGCGGTTCCATCGGAAACGAGGTCTCGGACGGGAGGGACGAAACGGATCCGCCGCGGCGGGCGGATCCGGGGAGTCGAGGCGGCCCTGGCGGGTTATTTCGCGGACGAAGTCCGGGTGGCGGACTGTGCCGGCGCCGGCTGCGACTGGCCGCGGCGGGCGGGCGCGCGCTGCTCGCGGGCGTCGAGCGAGCGGAGAACGCGGTGAGGGTCGGTTTCGCCGAAAATGCGGCCGCCCGCTTCCTTGAGGCGCGAGCGCGCCGCGACGGAGTTTTCCACTGGCGGCGGGCCGAAACGGGGAAGCGAGACGAGGGTCGAGCGGTCGATCGAAGTGCGGCCGGCGTGATCGTGGGGCATGAGCGTGCCGGTTTCGAATCGGAGGCGGACGAGAGACTGGGCGTGCAAGAGCCTGCTGAAGACGAGTTCCGCGCGGGCGAGCGTGAGGCGCTCCTCGGTCTGGATAGGATCGAGCATGGTGGCGAGGCCGAGGCGGAAGCGTTCGCGCTCGGTGGCGAGCGCTTGTTCGTATTCCCCGACGGCCTGCTGCTGGAGGCGCAGTTCCCGGGCCGACGTGCGCAGGGCGAAGTGGGCGCGGCTGATGCCAGAGACGATCTGGTTGTTGATGAAGCGCGACTGCTCGCGGCGGACTTCGAGGTCCGCCTGGCGCACGGCGTAATTGCCGCGCGCGTCGTTGAGGAAAAACGGCCAGTCCATCCGCAGCGAGACCATGAAGCCGGGTCCGGCCTGGTTCTCGAGGTAGAGGTGATAGTAGCTTTCTTTGCTGCCTTCCTGGTCGAGGCCGGTGTAGAACATGCCGGCGTTGAAATCGACGCGCGGTTTGACATTGAGGCGCGCCTGTTCGGAAAGCAGGCGGCCGGAATCGATCGCCTTCCGGGAGGCGCGGAAATCGGCGCGGCGCGCGATGGCGCCCTCGACCAGATCGGGCAGGCGCAGCGCCTTCACATTGGATTCCGGAACGATGGATGGCAGACGGTCGGCGGCGAGAGGCGCGAAGATGATGTCGTCGTCGCCGACGCCCATGGCGATGGCGAGGTTCTGCTGCGCTTCCTGAAGCGTGATTTCCCCGCGGACACGCGTCGCGCTGGCCTGCGCACGGCGCGCCTGGGCCTGGGAGGCACTGGCCGCCGGCACTTCGTCCGCGCGAATCAACTCGTTGGTCAGGGCGGCGAGCGCGGTGCTGGTGACCTCCGAGCGAATCAGGAAACCGAGCTGCTCCTGAGCGGCCGCGAGATTCCAGTACGCGGTGACCACATTGAGCACGCGCTCGGCCAGCGTGTGCTGGAGGCTGAGCTGGCTGGCTTCGATGTCGATTTGCGCGGCGAGTTCGTGGCCGGAGGCGGCGATCGTGCCGCGGCCCTGGCCGAGAGGGATGGTCAATTCGATGCCGGCCTCGCTGCGGTTGACGCGGTTGACTCCGGCGCGGCGCTCGAGGCTGGCCTGGGCGTTGTCGTACTGAAGGTACGGGCCGATGGTGATGCCGTTGCGGAATTGTTTGAGGATGGAGATATCGACCTCGGTGGTGTCGGTCCGGCGGATGCTGTTGACGGGAAACCTTTCGTTCTGCTTGATGGCGTTGCGCTCGGTGGACTCGAGGATTTTGATGACGTCCTTCCGGGTCTCGATGCCCTGCTTGACGATTTCGTCGCTGATACGGTTGATCCGGGAGAGGTCGATGCCGGCGTCGACGCCGAGTTGCTTGAGGACGTCGAGGGCGGCCAACTGCAATTCCTGCTGGAGCTGGCCCTCCACGGTGTCGCTCTCTGGCAGTTCACCGCGTTCGAGCTGTTTGAGTTCGCGCTCGATTTGTTTCCGTTCCTTGCGCGTGGCGAGGATGAGCTGGTGGTTGCGGTTGTACTGGTCCTGCTGGCGCTGGACATCTTCGCGGCTGATTTCCGTGTGGCGTTCGCGGTATGTGATGCCGCCGACCAGGCGCGGGTCGAACGAGGCGCGCGCGATCGTGCGGGCGGCCTGCGCGATCGCGAGTTCCTGCTCGGCGATCCGGATGATCGGGTCGTTGAGCAAGGCGACGCGCACGGCTTCGATGAGCGAGATCCGCCGGTCGCTGATCTCGTCCCACGACTCCTCGATCTGCGCATCGATCTGCGCGGTCGTCGCCTCGCGATAGGGAATCGCCTTGCGTTTCTCGATGTCGCGCGCCCCGAACGGCAGGCCGCCCGGCGGCAGATCGGGAAGCAACTCCGCGCCGGGCGGCACGTCCAGGGACAGCGCGGGATCGGCGGGATCGGCGGGATCGGTCGCGTCCGCGAGCGGCGCGCCATCGATCGATTGGGCAGGCAGCGTCGGGGGATCGACGGCGGGCGGAGTGGCGGGATCCGGCGCCGGCGCTTCCTGCGCCAGAATCGCTCCCGCGAAAAGCCCGGCGGTCATGGCGATCCAACGCCTGGCGCCGCGTGCGCCGCCCAAGGGATTCCTCTGCGCCGCAATGAGCGGGCGTGGGGCCGATGGAAGGAACGTCAGGCGTCGATGCGTGATCATGGTTGAGGCGAACGGGGGCTCCGGCACTTGAAAATCCGTATCAAAACCGGGTGTCCTTGACCAGAGTATTCTGGTTCTTTTTCCTTTTGTTACCGGGGACTCGCCGCTGGCAGCAATCGCGCTTCGGTCGCGGGGACCGGCGCAATTCCTGACCAACGGGTTTCGAACGAACGCGTTACAGTGTGCCAGCGGCAGGCCGGAACCGCAGGCCGGGCCGCGGGGGTGGGAAGGGACGCGAGGCTTTCCTCTTGAGTGCGGCGGGTCCCGTGCTACGTGAAGAGCCGGGTTCGGGCGCCGCGGATGGCGCCGGCCCGCGATGTGCCATGCCTGAAACGGACAACTACTTTGCGGTGCTCCTCCAACTGATCCTGGTGGCCGGACTGGCCGCCTCGATGCTGGGGCTGAGCGTGTTCGTCGGCAGATCCGGCACGCGGAACAAGGTGAAGGACTCGGCGTACGAGTGCGGCATGCTGCCGGTCGGCGATGGGCAGCCGCGCTTCAGCGTGAAATTTTACCTCGTCGCGATGCTCTTCGTGCTCTTCGACATCGAGGTGGTGTTCATGTACCCGTGGGCCGTTGTTTTCCGCGACCTGGTCGCCACGCATGCCGAGGTATTTTGGGGCATGCTCGGCTTCGTCGGCATCCTCACCGTGGCCTACGTCTACGCCTTGAAAAAGGGAGCGCTCCGCTGGGACAACTAGCCGCGTTCCGCCCTGCCGCCATGGTTCTCGAACTCATGCTCTTCAAATTGCGGCCGGAAGCCGGCGCCGAAACCGCCGACACCCTCATGCGCCGCGCGCGCACCCAGTTGCTCCGCGTTCCCCAGGTCCTCAGCGTGCGCGCCGGAAAAGAGCTGGCCCCGGCGGCCGGCTGGCCGTTCGCCGTCATGCTCGAATTCGACAGCCGCGCCAAACAATCGATCGCCCACGACGACCCGCATTGGCTCAAATTCATGGGCGAAACCGTCCAGCCCCATGTCCTCGAACAACTGGTCCTCAACTACGAACTCGAGCCCGGCAAGGATCTGAAATACTCCTGACCCCATCCGATCCCATGCCCGCTGAGCGAAATCCGGTTTCCGGCAGACTGACGGTTCAGGCCGCGATGTGGAGCGCTGCCCTTTTCTGGTGGGTGGTGGCCGGCTCCGCGGCGGCGGCGGTCGATTTCAACCGGGATATCCGCCCGATTCTTTCGGACAGGTGTTTTGCCTGCCACGGTTTTGACGAGAAGGAGCGGCAGTCCGGCCTGCGGCTGGATGTGCGGGAGGCCGCGCTGCTTCCGTCGGACTCCGGGCGCGCGGCGATCGTGCCCGGGGATGCGGGGGCGAGCGAGCTTGTCCGGCGGATTCTGACCGATGATCCGGACGACCGGATGCCGCCTGCGAAGACCGGCAAACCATTGTCCGCGGCGGAGAGCGCGCTGCTCGAACGCTGGGTCGCCGAGGGCGCGGAGTATCAGGCGCACTGGGCGTTCGTGGCCCCGGTCCGGCCGGCGCCGCCCGCCGTGCGGCGCGCCGACTGGCCGCGCAACGAGATCGACCGCTTCATTCTGGCCCGCCTCGAGCGCGAAGGACTGGAGCCTTCGCCCGAGGCGAGCAGGGAGACATTGATCCGCCGCCTGACGCTCGACCTCACCGGCCTGCCGCCGTCGCTGGCGGAAATCGACGCGTTTCTCGCGGACGACGCGCCGGAGGCGTTCGAACGCGTCGTGGACCGCCTGCTGATGTCGCCGCGCTACGGTGAACGCATGACGGTCGAGTGGCTGGACGCCGCGCGATTCGCCGACACGCACGGGTACCATCTGGATTCCGCGCGCGATTTGACCGTCTGGCGCGAATGGGTGATCCGCGCGTTCAACGAGAACAAGCCGTACGACCAGTTCACCGTCGAGCAACTGGCCGGCGACATCCTGGCGGCGCGAAGCGGCCCGTCTGACGCGTCCGACACGTCCGACACGTCCGACCAGCGTCGCCTGGACATGCGGATCGCGTCCGGTTTCAACCGCAACCACATGATCAACTACGAAGGCGGCGCGATCGCCGAGGAGTATCTGCACGCTTACATCGTCGACAGGGTGAACACGACGGCGACCGTCTGGCTGGGGCTGACGTATGCGTGCGCGCAATGCCACGACCACAAGTTCGATCCGATCACGCAGAAGGAGTTTTATCAATTCTACGCCTTCTTCAACAGCGTGCCCGAGGCCGGGCTCGATGGCCAGGCGGGCAACGCGCGGCCGTACCTCCAGGCGCCGACACCCGAGGAAAAACAGCGGCTCGCCGATCTCGACCGGCGGATCGAAGCGGCGCAGGCCGCCTTGAAGACGGAGGAGGAGCACCTGCCGGCCTTGCAGGCGGACTGGGAGGCGCAGTGGCGCGAGCCGCCGCCGGCAGGGCCGGACGAGCGCGAGCCGGCGATCGTCGAGCTGCTTGCCGGTCCGGCGGAGTCGCTGAACGACGAGCAGCGCGGGCGGATCGCGAAATTTTTCCGGGAAAAGCACGCGCCTGAGAGTTATCGGGCCGCACGCCGCGAGGCGGGCGATGCGCGGCGGGAGCGCGACCGCGTGAACAAGGCGATCCGGACGACGATGGTGATGGCCGAGCTGGATGCGCCGCGCGAGACGTTCATGCGCGTGCGCGGCGAGTACGACAAACCCGGCGAGCGCGTCCATCCCGGCGTGCCGGCCAGCCTTCCGCCGTTGCCCGATGACGGCGCGCCTGACAGGCTCGCGCTGGCGCAGTGGCTGGTTTCGCCCGGGCATCCGCTTACGGCGCGGGTGACGGTGAACCGGTTCTGGCAGCAGTATTTCGGAGTCGGCCTCGTGAAGACGGCCGAGGATTTCGGATCGCAGGGCGAATGGCCGAGCCATCCCGAATTGCTCGACTGGCTGGCCGCCGAGTTTGTCGGGAGCGGCTGGGATGTGAAGGCGTTGCAGAGGACGATCGTGACGAGCGCCGCGTACCGGCAATCGTCGCGGATGACGCCTGACATACACGAGCGGGATCCGGAGAACCGGCTGCTGGCGCGCGGGCCGCGGTTCCGGCTGATGGCGGAATTCATCCGCGACCAGGCGCTGCAGCTCGCCGGCCTGCTGGTCGAGGACATCGGCGGCAAAAGCGTGAACCCGTATCAGCCCGGCGACCTCTGGGGAGAGCTGTCACAGCGCGAGGACAGCGCGAATTTCACGGCCCAGTTCTTCGTGCAGGATCACGGGGCGGACCTGTACCGCCGCTCGATGTACACTTTCTGGAAACGCACGTCGCCGCCGCCGCAGATGTCCACGCTCGACGCGCCCGACCGCGAGGTTTGCACCGTACGCCGCCCGCGGACGAACACGCCGCTTCAGGCGCTCGTGCTCATGAACGACCCGACGTACATCGAGGCGTCCCGCAAATTCGCCGAGCGCCTGATGTTGGCCGGGCGCGACGACGGCGAACGGCTCGCGCTCGCGTTCCGCACGGCCACGGGCCGCGCCGCGAACGAGCGGGAGCTGGCCGTGCTGCGCGGGATTTACGACGCTCAGCTCGCGCGCTTCAGGGCCGATGCCACGGCGGCCGCGGACTTGATGGCCGTCGGGGAGGCGCCGCGCGACGAACGGTTTGACGTCTGCGAGCTGGCCGCCTGGACCATGGTCGCCAGCACCCTGCTCAACCTCGACGAAACGCTGACCAAAGGATAAACCCCGCACACCATCGGCATTCCATGAAACCCGGCCACGATTTCGCCCGCCCGCTCGACCGCCGCGCGTTCTTCCGGCGCGGCGCGGCCGGACTCGGCGCGCTCGGCCTGGCGTCGTTGCTCGACCGCAGGCTGTTCGCCGGCGCTGCGCCGGCCGCGGCGGCGCGGCCGAAACTGCCTGGAGCGCTGCCCGCGCTGCACTTCGCGCCCAAGGCCCGGCGCGTGATTTTTCTGACGATGTCGGGCGGGCCGTCGCACATCGACCTCTTCGACTACAAACCCGCGTTGCGGCGGCATCACGGCGAGGAACTGCCCGGCTCGATCCGCATGGGCCAGCGCATCACGGGAATGACCTCGGGGCAGAAGTCGTTCCCCTGCGTGGCGCCGATGTTCGACTGGCAGCAGCACGGCGCGAGCGGCCTCTGGCTCAGCGAGTTGCTTCCCCACACCGGTTCCGTCGCGGACGATATCTGCGTGATCAGGTCGATGCACACGGAGGCGATCAATCACGATCCCGCGTTCACGTATATCCAGACAGGCCACCAGCAGCCCGGCCGGCCGAGCCTGGGCGCGTGGCTGAGCTACGGCATCGGCAGCGAAAGCAGCCAGGTGCCCGCGTTCATCGTGATGATATCGCAGGGCAGTGGCAACAAGACCGATCAGCCGCTCTTCTCGCGCCTCTGGGGTCCGGGTTTCCTGCCGAGCCAGCACCAGGGCGTGCGCTTCCGCAGCGGCAAAGATCCCGTGCTGTACCTCGGCAACCCGCCCGGCATCGACAGAGCCGGCCGGCGCTCGATGCTCGACGGCCTGGCCGCGCTCAACGAAGCGGCCGCCGGCTCATTCGGCGATCCGGAAATCGACACGCGCATCGCGCAGTACGAAATGGCGTACCGCATGCAGATCGCCGTGCCGGAGTTGACGGACATTTCCACCGAGCCGGCCCACATCCGCGACATGTATGGCATCGTGGACAACCCGACCGACGGCGGCTACGCGCGCAACTGCCTGCTCGCGCGGCGCATGATCGAAAATGGTGTGCGCTTCGTGCAGCTCATGCACCGTGGCTGGGACCAGCATTCCAACCTGCCGGACCAGATCCGCGGACAATGCCGCGACGTGGACCAGGCCAGCGCGGCCTTGATCAAGGATCTCAAACAACGCGGCCTGCTCGACGAGACACTCGTCATCTGGGGCGGCGAATTCGGCCGCACCGTCTACTCCCAGGGCGCGCTTTCGGCAACCAACCACGGCCGCGATCACCACGGCCGATGTTTTTCGCTCTGGATGGCCGGCGGCGGCATCAAACCGGGCATCACCCACGGCGCCACAGACGATTTCTGCTATAACATCGTGGAAAACCCGGTCCACATCCACGACTTCAATGCCACCATCCTCCACTGCCTCGGCATCGACCACGAACGCCTTACCTTCCGCTTCCAGGGACGTGACTTCCGCCTCACCGACGTCCATGGCCGCGTCGTGCGCGGTATTCTGGCGTGATGGGGG
>CAZYHO010000028.1:0-3546 GCA_964647495.1 uncultured Akkermansia sp.
CACCGTGCACTCCGTCCGCCGGAGCCCGGCGGACTACAGCTCTTGACTGAATGCCTCGAGATCGGCGCAACGGATGGAGACACGAAGCAGATGTGAAAGCCGGGCAGTATCATTGATCGCCTCAATCTCCTCCCGCAGTCCGGCCGGCACGTCGTGGAAACGGATTTCGAGAACTTCCAGGATATCCTCCCGACGCCCCTCTTGGCGGCCTTCGTGATGGCCTTCCTGGTGGAGTCTTTGAGCAAAAGTCATGGCGGTGGTGCGGATTTCCGGTGAACTCACTGTGCGCACTTTATGGCCGAAAGTCACGTTGTCAAAGTCGCCGCAGGAGTAGATGTAGAAGAACAGCAGTTCGAGCGCCTCTCTGGGCAACCGAGAGAGCAGCGCCTCGTCCCAGACCTCGGGCCCGAGCAATTCACCCAGCCGTTCCGCCTTGAGCGCCCGCAGAACCAGCACTCCCCAGGGAGTGCCCTCGATTTGCTCGAACGGCATCTCCGCCAATTGCACCAGACGGTAGGCGAACTCCAATCCAGCCCGGCAGCCACGCGTGGCGATATTTGCGTCTTCAAAAATGCCGCAGCCGTTTCCAGATCCGAGAACGCGGACTTGAACAACTTGTCGTGCGGCTGGTGCGGCGGCCGCGAGCGCGATGAAGCGTCGTCGGACATGGGAGGAAATGGGAAGGGGACGGGCATGGCCACCAATGGCCGCATAGCCGCAATCATCGTCCGAAGTCGCCTCACCTCAAGGGATTTTGCACGTCCTTGCGGTGGTGCACGGTTCACGGTGCACCGTGTACCCCAATCAACCGTACACCGTGCACTCCGTCCGCCGGAGCCCGGCGGACTACAGCTCTTGACTGAATGCCTCGAGATCGGCGCAACGGATGGAGACACGAAGCAGATGTGAAAGCCGGGCAGTATCATTGATCGCCTCAATCTCCTCCCGCAGTCCGGCCGGCACGTCGTGGAAACGGATTTCGAGAACTTCCAGGATATCCTCCCGACGCCCTTTCTGGAACCCTTTCTGGAACCCTTCCTGCTGCCCTTCCTGGTGGAGTCTTTGAGCAAAAGTCATGGCGGTGGTGCGGATTTCCGGTGAACTCACTGTGCGCACTTTATGGCCGAAAGTCACGTTGTCAAAGTCGCCGCAGGAGTAGATGTAGAAGAACAGCAGTTCGAGCGCCTCTCTGGGCAACCGAGAGAGCAGCGCCTCGTCCCAGACCTCGGGCCCGAGCAATTCACCCAGCCGTTCCGCCTTGAGCGCCCGCAGAACCAGCACTCCCCAGGGAGTGCCCTCGATTTGCTCGAACGGCATCTCCGCCAATTGCACCAGACGGTAGGCGAACTTCGGGACCATAGGCAGCAGTTCCTCCTGCCACTCCGGCGGCACCTCGACCAGATCTTCGAAGCGGGTGCTCACTTTCCAGGTGTGCGCGTTCTGCGCCAGCACCACAGGCAGCACCATCGGCAACTTCAGAGCCCTGGGATGTTCCCGGAGGAACCGATGCCAGACACGCACCCTGTAGATCAGCAGCCGCCAGGCCAACCAGTAATCCTCCTCGCGCTGGTGCTCGAAAAGCACGTAGATGAACACATCGGTTTCGGCGCCCAAGTTCCCTATCCGCCGCACCCTGTAGAGCAAATCGCACGCGCTGCCTTGCAGTTGTCCATCAATGAAGCTGCTTTCCTCGATCCTCAGCGAACTCCAATCCAGCCCGGCAGCCACGCGTGGCGATATTTGCGTCTTCAAAAATGCCGCAGCCGTTTCCAGATCCGAGAACGCGGACTTGAACAACTTGTCGTGCGGCTGGTGCGGCGGCCGCGAGCGCGATGAAGCGTCGTCGGACATGGGAGGAAATGGGAAGGGGACGGGCATGGCCACCAATGGCCGCATAGCCGCAATCATCGTCCGAAGTCGCCTCACCTCAAGGGATTTTGCACGTCCTTGCGGTGGTGCACGGTGCACGGTGCACCGTGCACCGTGCACCGTGCACCTCTCCGCCCTTGCCAATGATCGGAGCGAAAGCTCTGCCCGCAGAAACCTGATGACAATCGCCCTCGCCCCAGCCCATGATCAGTGGCGTTCCCCAATGACCTTCCGCGCATGAACCGACGCCTGCTCACGATCCTCGCCTTTGGCGCTGTCGGGGGAATTGCGGGCGCCGCGCTGAAGTCTCGCCTCGTCCGGTCAAACGATGCCGCGGCGACCTCATTTCCGGTGATCGCCGATGCTTCGTCGCCATCCGCGGAGCCGGCGCCGCCCGGAGCGCAACCGCAGCCGCGACCACCAGCGCCCCGCCCACCCCGGCCATCGCTCGCCGAGCTTCAGGCGGCGCCGCCGGACGGCCGCATGCGCTTGCTTGTCCGCTGGCTGGCCGATGCCACCGCCGGCGAAATCGCGGCGCTCGCCGAGGAATGGTATGGCGCCTCGCCCGGAAGCGGCACGGCGGAGTGGCGGGCGATGGCGGCGCGGTGGGTGGAGCTGGATCCTGCCGCCGCTCTGGCATTCGGGCGGCGGGGCGCCGATCGACTCCTCTTTCTCCACCGGTCCTCCGGAGATGCCAGCATGGAAACACCGCTGAGCGCCGTTTACCGGTCCTGGGGAAAAATCGATCCCGACGCCGCCCTGGCCTCGCTCGCTCTGGAAGACCCGAGGTATCGCCTGCTGGCAACGGGCTTTCTGAAAGCCGCGGTGGGCGAGGAAAGAGCGTGCGCCTGGGCCATCGCTCACCCAGAACTGCCGGAGTTCGCGGAGTGGCGCGAAGAACCGGCCGCCGCCGACAGCGAATCGATCGCCGAGGCCGAGGCCACCGACCCGGCGAAAGTGGCCGCCTCATTCGACCCCGCGAGCCATCATCTGGAAGCTCGCAACATCGCGTCCAACTGGGCAAAGACCGATCCCGATGCCGCGCTGGAGTGGGCGCGCTCGCTGACCGATCCGCGACACCGTGAAAGCGCGCTCGATGGCATCATCGGCGCGCTCCTGAGCACGGATCCCGCCGAGGCGCGCCCGCTGCTTGACGAGTTGCCACCCGGCTTTGGACGCGCGATGCATGAAGCGCGATACGCCGCCGCCCTGGCGAAGGACGATCCCGACGCCGCCCTGCGGTTCGCGCAGGAATCGCTGCGCGGAACCGCCCGGCTCGAAGCCATAGCGAACATCGCCGCCATCCAGGGCAAATCCGACCCGCTCGCCGCCCTGCGACTCCTCCAGAAGCACGGCATCGGTGACATGGACAGCGCCGCGCTCGGCAAAACGCACATCGATGGGCCGTCCAGGGGGTCCATGAGCCTCGGTTCGAACCATCTCGATCCTGTCTTCAAAGCCGCCGCGCCGCTCGATCCTGCCGGTGTCATGCAGTTGCTGGCCGAGACCGGCTCGATCCACCCGCCGGGCGATCAGCCGATGTTCCAGCGTGGCGAACTCGCCCGCACCCTCTTCGCGGAATGGGCCGCCCGCGACAAGCCGGCCGCAGCCGAGTGGCTCGCGCAACAGCCGTCCACGCCCGGCACGACCGCGCTTCTGAAACACATGACCGACCGC
>CAZYHO010000028.1:3646-19343 GCA_964647495.1 uncultured Akkermansia sp.
GCCACCACAACGAAGCCGTTGCCATACGATCTGTCCCCGCTGCAAAACCCGTCGTTCCAGGAGATCGCCGATTTCGACGCCTGGCTCGACGGCGCCTCCTGCGACCAGATCTGGACACTCATCGAAAAGCGGATGCCGCTTCACGGACCGCAATACGACACCGTGATCGCCTTGCTGCGCGAGCGATTCCGTGGGTTTCCGGCCGACGAGCGCCTGGCGATTTTGCAGAAGCACATCGAGCCGGGCAAACATCTCCGCGCCGGCCTGAACGCGTGGATTTGCACGGACCTTCTCGCGGACCTGCTCCCCGCCCGGCCCGACGACGCCCTCTACGTGGTTTCGTTGCTTCCGAAAGCAAGCCACGCCGGCCTGGGTCCCGGCCTCGCCGAATGGGCGAAGCACGACTTCGACGCGGCCGCCGCCTTCGCGGATTCGCTCGGATCTCATGGCACTCGATTGCTCCCCACGCTCATCGGCTATCTGGCCGAAGTTGATCTCACCGACGCTCAGGCGCGCACCACCGCGCTTCGCAACGGCGCAGAACGCGACGCGGCGCTGTCCGCGGTCGGCCGGCAGATGGCCCGGCACGACCTGGGCGCCGCCATTGCGTGGCTCATCGAAAAGGGCGGCGGTCAGGCAAGCGACGTCAACGCCGCGCAGAATCCCATGGAAGCCGTGCTCACGACCACTGCGTACCGCGATCCCGCCGCGGTGGCCGCTCTCGCGCTGGCAAATCCGGGAATCTTCGAGTTTTCCGGCGGCGCCTCGTCGATCGAGCGCGTATTCGAAAACTGGGCGCGCCGGGACATCGACGCCGCGGCCGCCTGGCTGCATGACAATCCGCTGCCGGAACGCCTCCAGACACGCGCCGAGATCGCCCTTTTCAACCAGCGGCTTTTCGATATGCCGGACGACAGCGTGGTCGGCGCCTGGCGCTCACTGCCGGAACCCGCGCAAAAAGCCGTGGCCAACGAAATCGTCCGGCGCCTCGCCACCATCGACCCCGCCACGGCACTCGACCGCGTGGCCTCCGTCTTTCCCGCCGACCAGCGCAGCAAGGCGCTCGGCTGGGCGCTCTCCTACGTGCCCGCCGATGATACCGCCCAGTTGTTGCGCTGGTTGCCCGACCTGGCGCCACACTTCGCAAAAAACTCGCATCATTACGATCGGCTGAGCGCGCTGCCGGCCGCCGAGTTTCAGCAAGCCATGGCCGTCCTGCCGGAAAACGACCGCCGCATCTTCCAGGAAAACGCCGCCGAAAGCCTGTTGTCCCAGGATCCCGAACGCGCCCTGGCCGCCTTGCCGCCCGTCGAGCCGAACAAGGCCGACCCGTTTCTCTACTCCCAAATCGCCGTCGCCCTCCTCGAATCCAACCCCGAAAAAGCCGCCGCCTGGGTCGCCGGATTCCAGGAGGGCACCAGCAAGGAATGGGCCGCGCATAACCTCGTCGCCAACTGGGGGAAATTCGATCCGGACGCCGCTGCCGGCTGGATCGAAAAACTCCCCGCCGGTCCGAGCCGCGACCGCGCCACCGTAGAACTCGCCTTTCTCCAGGGCATCGCCGGCGAGCCTCACGCCGCGCTCGCGCTCGCGGCCACCGTGCGCGACGACGCCCGGCGCATCGACGCCGCCGGCTTCGCCCTCCAGCGCCTCTGGCACCGCGATCGCTCGGCCGCCGATGCCGCCATGGCCGCCGTCCGCCTCACACCGGACCAAAAACACAACCTGACCAGCCGCCTCGCCAAAGGCGAATTCGTCAGATGACATCAGCCCCCGTCGGGCGCTTGCCGGGCACGCTCTCACGTATCCTCGTGAGGTCCCATCCTGTGCGTGAGGCGCGGGTCGATACTTTCCTGATCCTCAACCACCCCGCGCCAGACACGGCCGTTCGGAAACGAATGCTCGTCGAGCGACGCGGGCTTCATGGCGGCGCTGGTTCCCGGCGCTTCGGGGACCCGGTAGCGCCCGCGCGTCACCACGCACGGGTCGATGAAGTGTTCGTGCAGGTGGTCGACGTACTCGGTGATCCGTCCGCCGAGTGAGCCGCTGACGCTGATGAAATCGAAGATCGAGACGTGTTGAACGTACTCGCAGAGACCAACGCCGCCGGCATGCGGACACACCGGAACACCGAACCGCGCCGCCAGCAGAAGCACCGCGATCACTTCGTTGATGCCGCCCAGCCTGCAGGCGTCGACCTGGCAATACGCGATCGCCCTGGCCTGCAGCAGTTGTTTGAATACGACGCGATTCTGGCAGTGCTCGCCGGTCGCCACGCCGATCCCGAGTGGAGCCAGCGCCCGGGCGATCGCGGCGTGGCCGAGCACGTCGTCCGGGGACGTCGGCTCCTCGATCCACAGCGGCCGCCACCGGGCGAGCGCGCTTGTCCAATCGATCGCCTCACCCACATCCCACCGCTGATTGGCGTCGATCATGAGGTGGCGCTCCGGACCGATCTCGCCGCGCATCAGGGCGACGCGGCGTTCGTCGTCGGCGCGATCGGCGCCGACCTTGAGCTTGAAATGCGTGAACCCCTGCGCGATCCCCTCGCGGCACAGGCGGCGGATCTTGTCATCCGCGTAGCCCAACCAGCCTGCCGATGTCGTGTACGCCGGATACCCGTCGCGCCGCATCTCCGCCTCCCGCAGGTCGCGCGTGGACGCCAGCTCCTCGAGCATCGCGTGCGCCTGCCCGGGCGTCAGAGCGTCGGTCAGGTACCGCCAGTCGACCGCCTCGACGATCCGCGCCGGGCTCAGGTCACACAGCAGTTTCCAAAGCGGCTTACCCTCGAGCTTTGCCCACAGATCCCACAGCGCGTTGACGACGGCGGCGGTGGCCAGGTGGATGACCCCCTTTTCCGGCCCGATCCACCGGAGCTGCGAGTCACCGGTCAGATGTTTCCAGAACGCGCCGGGCGCCGACGTGAATGCCGCGACCGCCTGGCCGACAACCAGCGGCCGCAGCGCTTCGATCGCCGCAATGACGACCTCGTTGCCGCGGCCAATCGTGAACGTCAGCCCATGACCTTCGATGCCGTCGGTCCGGTCGGTGCCCAAGACGACGTAGGCCGCCGAGTAATCCGGATCGGGATTCATCGCATCGGAGCCGTCGAGCGACGACGAAGTGGGAAAGCGCACGTCGAGAACGCGTAGACCGGTGATGATGCCAGAGTGAGGCATGCGGGGAATCTCTATGTCACTGCCCCGCATGCATCTCAAATTTCAAATCTCAAATCCAAGCCCTCCCAACCCATTGCGCGGCGCCCATCGCGGCCGATGATGCCACACATGAGACTGTCGATGATTGTCAATCCGTTTACGGAAAGGAACCTGGAGTGGGCGGCCCAGGTCGGCGTGAGCGACATCGTGCTCACTTTCCCGGGCCTCGATCGCGCCGCGTTCACGCGCGCGCGCCGGATGGTGGAAGCGCAGGGCATGCGGCTCAGCCACCTCGAGCGCAAGGTGCCGCACTTGAAAATGGTGCACCATTTGCCCGGCTGGGAGGCACAGACCGAGGACTTCAAGTCGTTGATCCGGCTCATGGCGGAACACGGCATGAACGTGCTCTGCTACAACTGGATGCCCGACGAAGACTGGCAGCGCACTTCCGGCGAAGTGCACGAGCGAGGCGGCTCCCGCGTCACGGAATTCAATCTGGCCGAGGTCGGCCGCAACGTCACCGACGCGGACGGAAAGCCGGCCGTCCCCACCCCGGCCTCGAAACTCTGGGAACACTTCGAGCGCTTCCTCCACGATGTCCTGCCGGTCGCCGAGGACGCCGGCGTCACGCTCGCCATTCACCCGGATGATCCGCCCCTCCCCTCGCTCCTCGGCCAGGACCGCATCTTGCACAATGTCGCTGCCCTGCGCCGCGCCATGGAACTCGCCCCCTCCCCCGCAAATGCCCTGTGTTATTGCGTCGGCTCGCTCCACCCCACCGGCGAAGACGTCGTCGCCGGTGTCCATGCGCTCGCCGCTCACATCGCCTTCGTCCACGCCCGCAATGTGCGCGGCACCGCCTCCCACTTCGTCGAAACCTGGCACGACAACGGAGAGATCGACATGCCCGCCGTTTTCCGCGCGCTCAAGGCCATCGCGTATGCCGGCACCGTGCGACCCGACCACGCCCCCAGCATGGCCGGCGAATCGAACGCAACTCCAGGCTACGAAATGCTCGGCCGCCTCTTCGCCGCCGGTTACCTCCAGGCCCTCATCCAGACAGCATGATTCCACCACTGCTCCCGACCGCCGTCCACCGCCCACTGCCCACCGAATACTGACCTCTGAACACTGACCTCTTCTGAATAACACTGAACACTGAACACTGAACACTGAACACTGAATACTGAATACTGCCCACTGCCCACTGCCCACTGACCTCTGACATGTCCACTGCTCCGCCCGCCCCACCAACCACCCCACTCCCTCGCCGGCGCCGATCCCGGTGGTGGCGTCGGCTCGGCATCGCCATCGCCCTGCTTCTCCTCGCGGCCGCGGTCTTTGTGCGGGTGCGCATGCACGGACCGTATCGCGATTACCGCGTCGACATCGTGTTCGACTCGCTGGCCGGCGGCCAGCCGCCTGATGCACCGCTTCTCGTCGGTGTCGCACGCCGCGACATCACGCCCGATCTCGCCGCCTTCGACCCGTGGACCGATCACGACGGCGACAGCCGGTTCCTGCCGGAAAAGGGAGACACGTATCACGACCGCAACGGCAATGGAGACTTCGATTTCGTCTGGCTCGGCGGCTTCAACGTCAACCGCCCCGCCCAGGGGATCAACGACCCGTTGTGGACCCGCGCCCTAGCCATCCGCCACCACGACGTCACCGTCGTCATCGTCAGCATCGACTGCGTCGGGCTCACCCACGAGCGATTCATCAAGCTCCGCCGGTCGATCGACCACGCCGCCCACGGCATCACGTACATCCTCGGGACATCGACCCACACCCACAACAGCCCGGACACCATGGGTATCTGGAGTCATCGTCCGATCCTCGGCCGCTTCGATGAGGCCTATGTCGATCTCATCCTCGACCGCTCCCGCGAAGCCGTCCTGGAGGCGGTCGCCGCGCTCGCCCCGGCCGACGCCGTCATCGCCACGGAGCTGCTGGATCCCGAGGGCCTCGTGCGCGATTCGCGCGAACCGCTCGTCTACGACCGCCATCTCACCGCCGCGCGATTCATCGAAACCGCCACGCGCGAAACCGTGGCCACCCTGGTGAGCTGGGGCAACCACCCCGAGGCCATGGGAGGCAAGAACCCTCTCATCAGTTCCGATTTCGTCCATTACTGGCGCGAGGGCGTCGAAAACGGAGTGCCCGATCCCGACGGCACCCCCGGCCTCGGCGGCACCTGCATCTACGTCCAGGGGTCGGTCGGCGGCCTGATGACGCCGCTCGGCCTGGACGTGCCGGACAGAGACGGCCACACCGTACACACCGAAAACGGCGTGGGCAAAACTCGCGCCCTCGGCGAAACCCTCGCCCTGCGCACACTGCGCCTCCTCCAGTCGGATCGCGCCGTTCCCATGACTCAGCACGCGATCCGCGGCGTCGCCCAAACCATCTTCGTTCCCATCGAAGGCACCTACCGCCTGCCCATCATGCTCGGCATCATCCATCCCGGCTGGTACAACGGCAAGGCGAAGACAGAAGTCGCCGCGCTGCGCATCGGGGACATCGAGATCCTCGCCATCCCCGGCGAAATCTGCCCCGAGATCGTCGACGGCGGCGTGGAAGCACCGGCCGGCGGCGACTTTCCAGGACCGCCGGTCGAAGTGCCGCCTCTCCGCCCGCAGATGCGCGGCAAAGTGAACATGGTCTTCAACCTGGCCAACGACGAGATCGGATACATCATCCCGCGCACCCAGTGGGACACGGAACCGCCTTTCACATACGGCCGTGACAAGGCGCCCTACGGCGAAGTGAACTCCGGCGGAAGCCAGGTTGGCCCGACCATCCACCGCGAATCCCTCGACGTCCTGCGCCGCCTCCACGCCACCGATCCGTGATCGGTCCACGCACACACCACGCACACCACGCACACCACACCATGCCGCCCGCGCTCGCCGACATCGTTGCCCTCCTCGAAAACCTGCCCGAAGGCGAACGCCGCGGGCTGCTCGTGGACTACGCGGAAAACGCGCGCCATTGCGCCCCGCAGCCGGACGAAACATTCGACCTCGAGGACATCCGCAAGGACGAGGAGTGCACCGACACCGTCGGCATCCACCTGCGCGTCGATGACCACAACCACGCCTTCTTCCGCGTCAGCCTGGGCGCCGAGGTCCAGACACTGACACGCGCCATGACAGCCATCCTCTGCAAAGGCCTCAACGGCGCCAGCCCCGAGGATGTGCTCGCCCTCGAAGCCGACTTCGTGCCGCGCCTTGTCGGCGCCGACCTCGTGCGCCAGCGCAGCCAGACGGTTTATTACGTGCTCGGCCGCATGAAGGCCGCCCTCACCGTCTGGCGCAACCGCCGCCGCCTGGCTCAGCCCTCTTAAATCCAATTGGCTCTACAGCGAGAATCGCCGCTCTCCAAGGCCACGCCCGCTCCGTGGATTGAAAGCCCGGCCCGGAGAAATGCCTGGCACTTGGCCCCATGGACGGCGTACGAAAAGAATGACCTTCTTGACGAACCGGATCAAACGGACAGCGGCGGCACGAAGAAGCGCGTGAATCCTTTCTTCCGCAGCCCGGTTTTAAGCTCCTTATATAGGGTGAGCAAGTCCGGCTCGTCGAGTGCCGTGGCCTTCGCGATGGTTTCCTTGTGTTTGAACAACTCCACGAAAACATACTTCGGACAGTAAAACGTGAACTAGGGCTGGCTGGCCAGCACGGCCCGAAAACGCTGCCGCCCCGCGATCAATTCACTGAACAAACGATTCGCATCAATGACGACGCGATCCTTCATGCTTCGCCGATGGCCTTGAGGATGCGTTCGCGGTTATTCCGCCACCATCCGGTGTCCACCTCGCTGGCCAGCCGCTTTGCGTCCGCTTCCGTCATTCGGCTCTGGCGCGCCAGCCATTCGGCTTTCACGGCGGAGACAAATTCCTCGCGCGTCGACGCGGGCATGGCGTTCCTCGGGAACGGTGATGATCAGATAGCCATCGCTGGTGAAGGCTTGGAGCTTGGCACTCATGAATCAAACTTGGCTTGTCGAAGCGAGGCGGGCAAAAAGAAACTGACTGCCACGATGGAACGTGGAGGATGGCGCCCCTCAAACCTTCGCTATCCCCCGCCGCACCGCGCCCAGCAACTCACCATGCACCTTCACCGCACTGATTTGCGCCAGCCCGTCGAGGTGCGCAAAATCACCCGCCAGCACCGGCCAGTCCTCGGGGTCTTCAGGCACGCGGCCGTGCGAGCCTTTGACCAGTGAGGCATCCAGCGGAACGACGTCGAAGAGCCCGCGCAGGCCGAGCTTCGACTTGAGCAGCCGCATTCCCAGCGCGCGCTTCGGGTTTTCGATCGCCGGGTCGAGGAAAAGTTCCACCGGATCGTATCCAGGCTTGCGGTGAATATCGACCGTGCGCGCGTAGTCCGGCGCCCGGGCGTCGTCCAGCCACCAGTAGTAAGTGAACCAGCTCCGCGCATCCGCGACCGCGATGAGATCTCCGGCCCGCGGATGATCCAGGCTCGTCAGCGACCGCCACATGCCGTCGAGCACCTCGCCGACTCCCGGCGTGCGTTCGAGGACCGCCTTGACCTCGCCGTGCAGCGACTTGTCGTTGAGATACACATGCGCCACCTGGTGGTCGGCCACGGCAAAGGCGCGGCATGCCCCGGGATCGAGCACTTCCGATTCCACCTCCTCGCGCCAGGCGAGCCATCCGTGTTCGCGCAGGATGCGGTTGATGTGGACCGGGCGATCGACGCCGGTGATCCCGTACTCCGAGACGACGAGCACCTTGACGGCGCGGTTCTTGTAAAACTCGATCAACTCGCCGAGCAGGCCGTCCAGATCGCGCAACGCCTGTCCGGCCTGCGGACTGCCGGGGCCATGGCGCTGGAAGTCATAGTCGAGGTGCGGCAGGTACACCAGGCTGAGGTTCGGCCAGTGGGTTTCCTCGACCCACATCGCCGAGCGGGCGATCCAGCGCGTCGATTCGATCCCGGCCATCGGCCCCCAGAAGTGCGGAAACGGAAAGTCGCCGAGATCCGCCTTTATCGCCTCGCGCAGGCCGGACGGTTGCGTGTAAACATCGAAAATCTTTCCGCCGTCGGCCCGGTAGATCGGGCGCGGAGTGATCGAGTACTCCGCCGACGAATACATGTTGTACCACCAGAAGAGTTTCGCCGTCGTGAAGTCGGGGTGGTCGCGCCGGATCGTTTCCCACAACTTCTCGCCCGTGACCAGGTGGTTGCTTTGCTTCCAGAACTGCACCTCGGCCAGCGTGCGGTCATACCACCCGTTGCCGACGATGCCACTCTGGTCTGGCGTCTTGCCGGTCAGGAATGCCGTCTGCATCGGGCATGTGACCGCGGGGACGAGCGGCTCGACCGGGATGACCTGCTTGCGGCGCAGCCACGTCCCGAGGTTCGGCATGTCCGCGCCGAGGCATCGGCGTGTCAGGCCGACGATGTTGAGGATGGCTGTGCGGCTCAAGGGATAAAAGGTCTCGATGGTTGCGGATTGCCGGCGCGCGCGGCGGGTATCGCTCGCCGACCATGCGCCGAAGCGGGTCTCACGGGTCGGGCCGCCACGATCTCAGCTCGTCCATGGCTTCGCGCACGACCTCCGCGTCCATCGTGTGCACTTCGACCCGTCGCCCGATGCCGGTGACCAGTGTGATCGTCAGTTCGCCGCCGAGATGCTCGCGGAATTCCTCCAGCCCGCGCAGCACGACGCGCTCGCCCCGGTCGTCCACGCGGTCCAGCTCCGCGTCGTGCACGGCGAATCCGACGCGCGCGATCAGCCGCAGAATGCGCTCGCAGTCGGCCGCCGCCAGCAACCGCATCCGCCGCGCATACACCAGGTCCACCGCCATGCCGATCGCCACCGCCTCGCCGTGATGCACGCGGTAGCCCGACGACGGTTCGATCTTGTGCGCCACCCAGTGCCCGAAATCCAGCGGCCGCGCCGAGCCCAGTTCAAATGGATCACCGCAGGTGGCGATGTGCTCCATGTGCAGCTCCGCGCTCCGCCGCACGACGAATTCGACCGACGCCGGATCGAGCGCGGCCAGCGCGCCGGCACGCGCGTCGATCGCCTCGAAAAACTCCGCGTCTCGCAACAACGCGACCTTGACCCCCTCGATCAATCCGGCGCGCTTCTCGCGCGTCGGAAGCCGGTCGAGCAGCGCGAAATCATTCACCACCGCCCACGGCACGGCGAACGTGCCAACCCAGTTCTTCTTCGAGAAATAATTCACGCCATTCTTGACGCCCACACCGCCGTCGCCCTGGCTCAGCGTGGTCGTCGGCATCCGCACGAGCCGCACCCCGCGGTGGGCGGTCGCCGCCGCGAACCCCGCCAGATCCAGAAACGCCCCGCCCCCGATCGCCAGGACCGTGCTGTGACGGTCGAGCCCGACCCGGTTGATTTCCTTCCACAGTCCCTCGACCAGGCTCCAGTCGTTCTTGCACGCCTCGCCGCCGGGTACCACCACCACATCGCCGCCGACCAGCGAAACTTGCGCGCCGTGCTCCGCCATCCACGCTTTCACGTCATCCACGATCTCCGGCGCGCCGGCCGCCACTCCGGCATCGAGCAGCACCAGCACCCTGCCGGCCAGCACGTCGAGCAGGCGCCGGTTTTCCGGCGCAAAGGCGCGCCGCGTGAAGACCACACGGTGCTGAAAAACGAGACTGATCGGCTTGCTGAGAACGTCCACGGACTGGGGCTTGGGTTGCGGGCGGGAAAACGCGCACCCTAATGCCTCCCGCCGGAATGCAACAAACGCCCCTTCATGCCCTCCCCTATGAGGGAACTCCGTGCCCCATGCCCTCCCATGTGGCCTATGCCCCATACGCCCCATGCCCCATGCCCCGTGAACCATGCCCCGTGAACCATGCCCCGTGAACCATGCCCCGTGAACCATGCACCGTGAACCATGCACCGTGAACCATGCACCGTGAACCGTGAACCGTGAACCGTGAACCATGCACCCTGCCGCCCCTTCAAGTAGCCGCCACCCACCGCTGCCAGACCAGGGAAATGGCGAGCAGCGCGACCCAGCCGGCCGCCCACTCCCACCGCATTTGCGCCACCCACATCCCGTCGATCACCACGATCCCCGCCAGCATCCTTGACACCGCCATCCCCACACGCCCGGGCGCCTCCCGGTCGCGCAGAATCATGCCGACCCGCCACGCCCCCAGCCCGAAAAGGCACACCACAAACAGATAGTCCCGGAAATCGGCCCCCAGCATCCGGTTTGCCAGCGCCGCGCCAGCCACGGGAACCAGCACCAGCGCCAGCCCGGGCCACGACACTTTGCCACCGGTCGCCTCGCTCCGCGCCACCAGGCTCAGCCCGACAATATAACAAAACACTCCGGCCAGCCAGAACGCCACCAGTGCCCCGGGCGGCCACCACCACCCGGTCATCGATGCCGCCGACCACCCCAGCATCACACGGCACAATCCCATCGGCACCACCGACCACGCCGACATCTTGTGCCACCAGTCGTACCACAGCACACAGGCCACCAGCCCCGCCACCACAGGCCACCCGCAGCCGGCCACCAGCAACATCACGACACCCAGCACAAGTTCGATGCCCCCGGCCATCCACACAGCCCGCTCCGAAACCGCCCCGGACGGAATCGGCCGCTCCGGTCGGTGTTTCCTGTCCCACCCCGCATCGAACGCATCGTTCAGTGTGCACCCGCCCGCGTACACAAGCGTGCCGCCCGCCAGCGCCCACGCCACCCCGCCATGCCACGGCTGCCAGCTCAGCAACCAGCCAGCCAGCACGTTCGACCACACCGTCGGAAAATTCGACGCCCTCGCAAGCGACCACAGCACCGCCCCGTTCATCCCCCCACCATGCCCTCATCCCCGCCTCCGACAATCCGAACCCTGCCGCCCACCACCGAAAGACCAGGACACCCACCGAAATCCGCTTCGACGAAGCCCGTGTCCTCATCCTCGACGCCGATTGAGCTTCTCGGAACTCCGGCGCCCGCAAGTCGATCCAGCCCCCAGTCGAACCGGTCCACCGGCATCAAGAAGAAGATCTTGTCCACTGCGGCCGCTTCCCCTGATTCATCTTGCGTTTCATCCGTCCCTCACGCACCATTTCCCCGCCAACCCCACATCCGCTTCCACCGCGATTCGCCTCAACCGCCGCCTCAACCCAACCCTCTCCCACCCACCATCAAAGTGACGCGCGCCCATGAACAGCCCGCCAGCCGCTCGCAGCAGATTTCTGGCAGTGGCAGTCCTGGCAGTCAAATCAGACGGGCGGCAGAGGCGGCGGGGGTGCGCCGAGCCGGCGTGCTGCGGCTGGCGCTGAAGCAGGGTGTCCCGCTGCTCAGGCAGGCGCTGACTCTTCCACAGGAAGAATTTCCGGAACCATTATCGCCTGAAATCACCTGAAATCACAACCACCTGAAGCTATGAATTCTCTCACCCGACCCTCCTTCAAGCTGATTTCCAAGAGCCGCCATTGGTTGTGGGCCATGCTTGCGTTTTCCATCATCGCCTTGGGGCAACCCGCGGATGCCGACACGTCATGGGATCCCGGAGATTTCGAGGGCACGCCGATTCTGGAGGTGGGGGAAATCGGCTTCCAGCCCGTGTGGGAGGGCACACCGCTCAAATTCCGCGTGCGGGGCAACGAACTGGGGCCGGGCGCCGCGATCACCGCGAGCTTCGCCCAGCCGCCGACCGGGAACATCTACTTTGGCAACAATGGCGATTTCGCGTATATGCCAGGCAGCGGCGACCGGGAGGAATTTCCCGTGACCTTTTCCGCCACCGCCGGAGGACGGACCATCACTCAAACCGTGCCCATCCAGCCCCGCCGCGTGCTGGGAGCGCAATACCGCATTCTCGGCATCGAACCCGGACCGCTGCCTGACAGCCAGAGCAATGACTTCATGGTCCGGAGTGAAACCATGAGCGCCACCCCGGAAAACTTCAATCTGGTGCAGCGTCACACGCGCAAAGTGATGCTGGCCGGCAAAACCGTGGTCCTGGGCGAGAACCATCCCAATGGCCTTTTCGAATCCTATCACGAGCGGGACGATCTCCGCGAACTCGAAATCCATGCCGATGCCGTCATCGTCACCCATCCGGTCCGTTTTCCAGGAACCCGGGTGACCATCCGGGCGCGGCATGTCGAGTTTCAGGATTCCCCCGGCGCCGAGAAATCGTTTCTTTCGACCGAGCCGCGCTACCGGGCCGAACTGCCTGATCAGTTCGCGAATGGGGAAACCGGGCTTCCGGCGGGAGACATCACGATTCTTGCGGAAACATTCAAAGCTCCCGCCTGGGATCAGGCGCGGCTTCGGGCAGTTGGTGGACGGGGACAGGCCGCCGGATTGGGGGCCAGCGGAACCCAGGGCGTGTCCAAGGCAAGAGCCACGCCTCCATCGGGTCACACTGCTTTCGACGATGTGACGCTGTGGATGTGGGATCAATTCATTTTATTCCCTCCAGCCGCTCATCAAGTCGTATATCTCGGCAGCCAGCTTGTTTACTCAAACCCGGCAGAACCTGATATGAATGCCATACAAAATGGCGCCGCTCCCTTTGCCTGGAAACCGGGCAATGGAACGAATGCAAGGAGCGGCGGGCAACCGGGGACAGGGGGAAGCGGCGGAACGATCATCCTCCGCGCACAGTCTTCGGATCAGGTCTTGGTCATGGATTCTTCCGGCGGCGCCTCGGGCGCGGGAGCCCCGGGCTACACCGGAGGCGCGCCCGGCGCCCCGGCTCAGGCCAAAGTAAGAAGAACACTTATAACAGGCGTTTCCGCGACACTCTATACCCACACAGCAGTCAAAGGCCAGGACGCCGCGGCAACGGTCGCCACCAGCCCACAAGGCCCCAGTGCCGAAACCATTGCCGATTACATCCCGGAAAACCGCCCTCCGGAATGGGAAGAGCCGGCGACGGAATATGCCAATTCCTGGCTAAGCCCGCTGGCCATGCGGCAGGTGCTTTCCTGGATCAGGACGGCCTACATCAACAACCATCTCGACATCGCCGGCGATGCTTGCCGGGATTGGCTGGAATATCTTGAGGAATTTCGGACGAGCCCCGCTTACACGAATATTTCCCCCGATTGGGGGCGGGATTTCCACGCGATCGAGGAGCGGATGCAACTCTACGTGCATCGTATCGCGAGCAGGCTGGACTACTTCGGAAATCCACCCGGCTGGGCGCCCTTGCTCTCACTGGAGGTCAATCAGGCGGCCTTTCGACAGGAGATCGAGACCGCGGTCAATATCCTGTATCTCAATTATTGGCTGGGCAATGTCGCTTCCAACCTGACGGAACGCATGCAGGGCTACGCCACGGCCCGGGTGGCTCTTCAGCAGGAAATCGCCCAAATGCAGGTCGCCTATAACGAGGCAGTGGCACGAATCCCCGACCTCCAGACCGAAGCCGCCAACGTCCAGGTGGATGTCGATTTCAATAAAGAGCAACTGCGCATCCTCGAAGCGACTCTGCTGGCCCGGGCCGAAGCGAATGCCCGCGGACCGTGGTGGAAGCAGGCGGCAAAGGCTCTCGCCGCGATTTGCGACGTTCTGCCGATTCCCGGACTTGCCCAGGCCGGTGAAGTTTTGAGAGTCATCTCCGAAGTCGATCCCAACAAGCCCTGGGAGGCCATCAAACAAGTCCCCTCCTTGTTGGGCGCGATCAAGGACACGGAATTCAAGGAGGGATTCGAGAACTTGCGGGATCAATTTCAGTCCGTCAGTTTCGACGGAACGGAGCTGAGGACTTATATCGATGGGCAACAAACGATCAGTCTCGGCCAGCTCCAGAAATACCGGGACATGATCGGCGAACTGGAGGGAAACCAGGCCCCGCCCGAAGCCGTGCATGCGGAGTTGCAGCGCCTCAAAGCCCAGACACCGGAATATGGCAGTCTGATCGACGACATCCAGCGTCTGGCCGATCGCAAGCAGGCGCTGATGACACGAGTTTCCCGGTTGACTCAAAGCCTGGGCGTGCTCGGCTTCAGGATCACGAAGAATTTGCTGGCCATCGATGCCTTGTCCCAGGACTTCAGCGCCGCTTCGGCCGCCTACGACCAGCGGGCCGTCATGTATCTGGAGGAAATGGGCCGCCGGGCCAGAACACGGCTCCTTGAATACCATTATTACGTCAAGAAATCCTACGAATACAGGCTGCTTCGCTCCTATGACACACCGCTGGAACTGTCGGCATTGTTCGACCGGTTCAGGACCATCGCCGAAGGCGGGCAGGGGGCACAATTGACGGCTGAACAGTTTTTGACGCTGCGTGGCATTTATGAAGACGCCATTTCGCAGTTGGTGAAGAACGTGGTGGACGACTACAACACCAACCCTCCCGAACGCTCCGCGCCTGTGACCTTCGCACTTTCTGCAGACATGCTGGAAGCGCTGAACAGCAAGAATCCCGATGGTTCGCCCAAACGGCAGCGCCTGAACCTGAAGGAACTGGGACTGTTCCGTCCCAACGAGGAAAACATCCGCATCCGCAACATCACCATCGAGAGAATGAATGTGGCGCACCTCGGCAACATCGGTTTTTCCGGCTCCGCGGCGATCGTGATCGAGCACGGCGGGGAATCCCTGGTTTCCCGCAACGGCGTGGATTACAGCTTCCGCCACTACAATGAGCGCACCCAGCGCCCGGTCTCATGGGAGAGCCGCTACGATGCCCTGACCCAGGCGACGACCTTCGTGGGGCCGAGTTCCTCCGCCACTTCCCTGCTCAACGCCCTGCTGGGCCGGGCAGGCTTGGGAGGCTTTGACGAAACCATGTATTTCAGCCGCCTCGGCGCCGGGGGCGACATGGCGCTCTACCGCGATGTTTTCGTCCAGGGCGGGGGGGATCTGCGGGTGGACGAACTGGTGCTGCGAGTGGAGTACGACTTCACCACGCGCACGGGGAATTATCTGACGCTGAGTGTGAAATCGGAAAACGATTTCCCGGTCCTCGTACAGGCGGACCGGCCGGATTTGAGCCAGCGCACCGAAGCGCAGGGGGAAACGAATTTTTATTACCAGACCGGCACACCGGTACGACTGACCGCCCCCGCCAGGTTGGGACGAGGTGTTTTCGACGGATTCGTCGACCAGTCGGGCGCGCGACTGGGCGGGACACCGGAGGATCCGGGTATCACGGTGATCGTGCAGGGAGATCTCGTGGTGGCGCCGAAATACCGCGAACCCATCGCGCCCCGGCTGGACATCCGGAGTCTCACGGATTCCCCCGGCGCAATCGAACTCATTTATCAAACGGAAGAGCCATACGACACGATCAGCGTGCAAGGCAGCTTCGATTTGATCGGCTGGGAAGACGTCTATACATCGTCTTACGTCCCGGAAACGCTGACAATCGAAACGGAACCCGGCCCGCAGGGGAAAAGCCGGTTCTTCCGGGTGTTCGGTCCGTAGGGGGCCGTATAGGCCAATGGATCCTGTGAATGAGAACTGTCGGGAAGTCGTTGATCCTGAATCTGTTTCTTGGGTCCACCCAGGCGCTCTCGAGGGCGCGCTCCAGCGGGAAAGCGTGGTCCAC
>CAZYHO010000029.1:0-19158 GCA_964647495.1 uncultured Akkermansia sp.
CCCCGAGCAAAACCCGCGCCGGAACTGGTGGCGTAGAACGCGCCGTCGGTCCGGCTGAAGAGGAAGACCATGTTTCCACCTGAACCACCGGCTCTGACATCGTAGTCCGCGAAGTCCCGGGGGAACCAGGCGGGGGCTCCATCGATTGCGGGCGCAGGCGCGCCGGCGCGGGGATGGAGGGAGAATGGATTCTCGTCACGCAGCCATGTTGTCAGGGCGGCGCCGGGCTCGACGGCCAGGAACCACTGCCAGTGAGCCACACCGCCGGCTTCGTCGATGGTCCACTCGCGGCGTTCCGCATGGAGGATCCGATCGTCGGCGGAGGGGCGGCGCCAGAGGGCTCGCGTGAAGACTTCTGCCGGATCCGTGGAGAGCTTCAGCGTGCCTTCGTGCAGCGACGCCGGATCCACGGACGGCGGACCCGCCGGAGGAAGGCGGCCGGGACGAAACCCGCAATACGCGGCAACGGCGACGGCGGCCAGCGTCAGAATGATCAAGGGAAGCTTCATGGGACACAATGTACTGCATGGCGCCTGCGCCGGACCGCCGCCGGCGTGGAGCGTTCCTCAGTTGCCGGAATAGCTGTAACTTCGGATGAAAAGCCTCACGTCCCGCACTGTCCTTGCGAAACGATTCAGCCCCTCCTGCTCGTCGTTCAACAGGGTGTACGCGGGAATGACGATCTTCCAGCCGCTGTTCCATACGCTGCGGCCCACGAGACGCCGGCTGGTGAACTCGACCGGCAGATCACCCAGCAGGGTGGCCGGATCGGCCACCGGCCGGAAGGCCTGATGCTGGCGGATCACCCATGGCCGTTCGGTCAATGTGTTGTTGGCATTGAATATCTGCGTGCCGTTGAATGGCGTGGCTCCCAGATTGAACGGGAGCGGCACCGCCTGATCTTCCACAAGCCAGCCGCGAACGGAGCCGGGCCCTCCCAGCGGCGGAGCGAGCAGGTAATCGGTCCCGGTGGGAATCACGTAGATATAAGGCGTGGCGCTGAGGGCTTCGGAATTGCCCAGGGCCGGCGTGCCGCCATTGGGATCGCCGCTGGCGTATTCATCCATGCCGACATAACCCGGCAGCGCGACACCGAGGCTCTGGATCTTGGTCGAGAAATTCGTCGGCGTGAACGCATGGTCCCCGGCGGCCAGCGGATGGCCGAAGAAATTGAGCCCATGCTGAATGGTCGTGCTGAACGGGATGACGATCCCCGGCACCGGTCTGCCATCGGGCCGCTTCAGCCCGCGGCAGGCGGCGGCCACATCGGAGTCCGTGAGAAGGTCGGCTTTGATGAATTGCTCCAGTGTCTGGCGCCATGCTTCGTCATCGGCGGTCTGAGCCGGATCATCGAGGATGCGGAAATGTTCGCCCCGCAAACTGAAGAGCGTGCTGTAAATGTCCGGATTGTTCATGCCGAGGCGCCCCTGCGCGACCTGGTAGTCGGCGGACAGCTTCGCCATCGCGCCGGCCAGTCCGCTGTCGCCCAGCGCGCTGGTGGTGGCGAACACATCGCCGTCACGCACATCGCCCATCGATCGGCTGGCCACGATGCCGGAAATGAACGCCTGGCCTTCGGTGCTCCCAAGCAGGCCGGTCTCGTAGTCGTAGGCTTTGGCCGCCATGTACGTGTAGCGGCTGGCGAGATCGAAGAGCGACCGATACTGCTCCAGCGCCTCATTGCGAAAGACCCGGAATGTCACGTCTTTGGTCCGGTAACCCTGGACCACGGCGGCGGCGCGCTTGCGGAAAGCATCCCGCTCTTCCTGAATGCGCTGGCCGCGGCCCAGAATGCTGGCCACGCGTTCGTTGGCGGCCTGATAAGCCGCCAGCGGATGAGCCAGCGCATATTCCTGAGTGGTCAGGTCGCGGTAAAGGTCCTCCAGTTCGTAGACCTGCTGCTTTTCCTCCAGACTGAATCCGATGGCATCCAGCCGGCGGTCGAGCGACATTTCCTCGCCGGCGATATCGACGTCCAGGAACCCGGCGCTCGATCTGGCTGCCGCGGCGATGGTCTTGCTGATCAGGAACGCGACGCCGGCCGTCACTTTGAACGCGGCACGGGCGCCGGGAGTGACGTCGTTGGCGAGACCGAGCACCGTAGGAAGCGACGTCGCGCTCGCGTCGCCACCCATGTCCGCCGTATCGGCGGCGATATCGGCAGCCTCCGCCTCGGTTTCCAAGGTCTTCTGCAGCGTCAGCATGAGGTTGATGGAGTCCCGTGTCGCGTCCCGGGCGCTCAAATGTTCCTGATGAGCCCGGATGGTCTCGATGAGGAGGTTGCCTTCGCGCATGAAACGGTGCTGCAGCACCTTCACGTCGTAGAGCGCATCCTTGGCCACCAGAAAGGCGCGATGCGCATCGAGCAGAGCCGCCTGCAACTCACCGGTCTCCGGCCGCGCGCCCAGTCCCGGCAGCCAGATATCGGAATACTGGATAAACTGGTTGGGGTAGGCGGTGACTTCGACTTCTTCCCTCACCACCTCCCCGTTCTCGCTAACGATGTCGTAGTCCCTGACTATCCCGTCGCCATCCAGACGAGGGATGTTGAATTCCCGGTCCGTCACCTTCCAGATGCGGAATGTGACGCTGTCGCTCTCGGACATGTCCACCAGATCATTCGGACGGTCCACCACGAACCATTGGAAAAGATCCGGTCCGTAATAACCCTGCGCATAGGTTTTTCCGGGACCGACGTCGCCCTCGTAGGGTCGTCCGTAGATTTCGATCAACTGGTTTCTGAAGGTGCGCTCCTGGTCCACAATCAGCGAGTTGTAGTCATCCACCTGGTTCTCCTGATTGCGCAGGCTGCGGGTCATCCGGGCGGCCTGCCGAAATGCTCCGGCGGCGTTGACGACGGCCTTCAAGGAACGTTCGTAAATTTGCCCGAAGTGGCCCAGCCCCTGGACCGCCTGGTTACCGATACTGGCGGTGGAGCCCACCTCGAGGAACGTGGGATCGATGTCGAATGGAATGGCCCCCGGGCTCAGGCCGAGCGGGTTGAGACGGGCGCTGGCATTGTCCACGGTGGTCTGGAGCGAGGTCATGGCCGTGGCCAGTTCGTTGAGTTCCGGCACGGTGGTGCGGTCGATTTTCTCGACGCCGGTGTGGAAGTTGTCGACATCGGGCAGCATGGCGTTGGCCACCACCCAATGGTAGTAGGCGCCCTGGGCGCCGCGGCTGGCCCATTCGTCGAGGCCCCAGTTGCGCGTCTCCGTGGTATTGGGCGCGGTGGCCGTGTCGCGGTAGTGACTCCAGCCGGGTGCGCCATCCTGGTACTGCTGCCGGTAAGTCAGGGCGCAGATCTGCTCGGCGGATCGGGCGAGGTACGAGGCATCGCCGGCGAATTTCCGCTCGTCCACGAAGTCCACCGTCACCGCCTGGCCGAGCACGAGCACGGCTTCCGCGCGGCGTTGCCACGAGAAGTTGGGATTGGAAAGCAGGCGGTAGTATCCCTTGAGCGCCGTGAGGTAGTGGCCATACGCATCGCCGTGGCCCTGCGGGAACATGCGCTGCGCGTCCGCCGCATCGATGACGCCGTCGGCGGTGCTGCTGCCAGCCTTTTCCTTGATGTTGTAATTCGTGGCGTAGAGCGCCTCGCCGGCGTTGATGCCGCCCGTGTAATTCCAGTAGAGCCGGTTGTAGGCCGGCGAGACATCGATGCGGGTGCCCGAGGCATCGCGGCCGCGAAGCAGGGCGAGTTCTTCGGCGAGGGAGCTGGAGACCTGGTTTTCGAACGAGAACCGGCTTGTGTTGATTTCCGTGGTCTCGCTGGCGTCGTCCGTGGAAATCGTCGGGTTGGCGGCGTCGGCATAAGCCTCGTTGCCGAGCAGCGTGTAGAGATCGCTCAGGTAGCCCGCGGCCAGCATCAGGGCATTGTTGGTGTCCGGGTCGTTCGTGTTGGCATCGATGCTCATGCTGCGGGCGCGATTGAGCACGGTTTCGTAAATGGCGATGAGGCCGACACTTTCGATGTTATCCAGGGTGAGCGCGACATCGCCCTCCCACCGGGTGCCGGCCTGGGTCAGCACGCTGGTGTCGGTGTTGATGCTGTTGTTGAAGAGATCCTTCACCCGTTGCTCGAACGGGTTGATCTCGCGCAGGACACGCTTGATCCAGCCTTCGACAAGCTGCGGCGGCATCCAGCGTGACCACGTCGCGGGATCCGCGGCCGGTTTCGCCCCGTTGACGGTCGCCCAGACCGGATTCGGCGGCGACGTGAATTTCGGACGATAGCGCATCGTGTACCAGCGGTCGTTGAGAACAAAGGTCGAGCCGCCGAATGGCAGGCTGCCGTCGGCGCTGATGGTGGCGACATTGGTGTTTTTCTGGACCGGCCCGGAGTCGTTCACACCCTGGAAAGTGGTGGCGGCGACGTCCACCTCGCGGGTCACATCGAGGCGGAAATCGAGAACGCTCGCGGCCTGGGCATCCGCGCCAGTGAAGAGAGCGATCTCCACACTGTTCTGCGAGGCGGCGAAAAAGCTGCGCGGGACACGGAACTGGCGCTTGAGTGGATTCCCGGGCACGAGGCCGGTCACTGCGTCCGTGTTGGCAAATCCCGAGGGAGCCAGATTGGCCAAGGCGGCGTTGCCATTGATGTAAAGGACAAAGCCGTCCAGTTCACCCATGGTGGCGCTGAAGACGATGTCACCGGGCACGCCGCCGTCGGTGAAATCGAGCGGCGCCGTGGCGGTGCTCTTCAACACAACGGCGGGAAATGGTTTTGTGGTGTCATAGCCGGTATCCCGGATGGCGATGCTGCGGGGAAATGGCAGAATCGCGCCGGCGGCGATGTATTCTGCGGGAGTGGGCAGGGCATCTTCGGGATTGCGCGCGACGGCCCACTGGTTCTCGGCCCCGCCCAGGCGCTGCGACCACGACGTGGTGTAAGTCGCCGGCGCCGTGGCCGAGCCGGGCGCCCATCTCCATTCGAACTCGTAGTCCTGCGGCCGGGCGGCGAAGTCGCCGGTGTGGCGCAGCGTCACCTGTTCATCGAGCGGGTTCTTGCTGTAGAGGGTTTTCAGTTCCCCGGTGTAGAGCGTGGGGGCGACCTTGAAGACCTTGACCTGCACCGGGTCGCCCACGGGAGTGGACTTGGGCAGGCCGTTGCCGAATATCATCGTCACCCAGCCGGCGGCCTCGCCGGTGGCGGTCACGGCATAACTGTTCACCGCCGTGTCGGCATCGGTGATCTTCGTCAGCTCATCATTGCCCACGGTCACTGTCTTCGCGGGGTCGGGAATGTACGTGCCCCTGCGCTGCGGATTCTCGATGAACGTCTCGACCACCGTGCTCAGGGAATCGATCGCGGCATCCCAGTTCGTCTTCACCGGAGCGGGCTCGGTGCACAGCGCTTTCAGCTCCACGATCTGCGCGGCGGTAAGCACGTTCAGGTGGAGATAGTCCTCTCCGGCGATCTCGTCCTTGAACTGGCCGACAAGCACCAGGGTGCCGGCCGATTTCGTGCGGTCGGGCGCGCGCAGCGGATCGAACCAGATGCGCTCCTGCAAGTCGGGAGCCAGGCGCTGGAAGTAAAGTTTTCCGAGGTGACTGGTCGTCGCGATGGAATCGGGAAGCCGCTCCAGGTTCTTCTCCGCGATCTGGATTGTCTTTTCCCGCGTGAAGTCGTGGAGGGTGACGCTCGGTTTGGCAGTGTCGAGGGCGAGGGACTGCTCGTAGAAGACTTCAGCGCTCATCTGGCCGAGGACCTGCGGCAGGCCGAATTTCGGCAGGGCCAGCGTTTCGCCGACGCGCAGTTCCGGCGCATGCACCGGCCATTGAGGGATAAAGTCGATCGTCAGCGGCGTGCCGGTCACGGGATCCCCTTGGGGCACGCCATCCGCCAGCGGGCGGAGGAAGGGCAGCAAAGTGCCGGCGGGAATTTCCGATCCCGTGCCGCTCTCGTCGGGCAGAAAAAACCCATCGCGGCTCACATACTTGTATTGCATCGCGATCCGCTTCGACGTGCTCGTGCCGTCATGCGGCCCGCGGAAGATCCAGTGGAATCCTTTGCGGTCCTTTTTGGTGAAGGAATCCCATTCGGCGGGAGTCCCCTCGGTATTGACGCGCGGGTCAAGGCCCGACGGGGGTGTCACTTCCACGTTATGGCACACGCCATCCTCATCGAACGGCAGTGGCATGAGTGGCAGCGGATAGGGAGCGACGAGGAGATTGCCGGCGATCGCGGGCCGGTCGAAAAGGATGTCCTCGGGATCCGATCGGTCACCGTCAAGGTCCACTTCGCGCACGACTTTGAAGATTTTCATGTCCGGGCGATGGTCCTCGGAATTGATGTAGGCAATGAGCACGAATGGTTCGGACTGCTGCGGCAGGATCATGTTCAGGTCATCGCGAACGGCATACGCTCGCGTGCCGATCAGGACGGCATGCTCCTCGTTCGGGTTGTATCCGGGCCGGTTCTTGTCATTTTGATAATAGAGAGATCCCGCGACCACATCGGGCGCGAGATCGCCGGTGCCTGTGCCTTCCGCAATGACGATTTGGGGCGTGGTGGTGGCGGGATAACTCGCGGTATAACGCCCGATTTTTCCCGGCACATAAAAGTCATGAAAACCGGAAGACGGCGCGGATATTTTCCTGAACCAGCGGACGGTCAGCGTGTCGTCGCCGGCCCGCGCATTCACGGGAATGATGGCGCCGAGACTGGCGGCCGACACCCCCAGGACAAATGGATTCAGGTATCCCTGCGGATAATAGTTGGCGCCGCCCGAAATGTAGCCGGCGGTTTCGTGTCCGGCGGGTGGCAGAAGCCGGGCGCCGACGTCCACGGATGCCATGATCGGCGCGGCGGCATCCGATTCAACGGTGAAGGAGTAGGCGGCATCGGTGGCAACGTCCGTTGAAAGCACGAAGTGCGTGCTGTCAGGAATGCTGACGATGGTGGCGGATCCGCCCGGGATGCCGGCGCCGGTGACGACCATTCCGACCTCCAGGCCGGATGTCGTCGCTCCGGCGGTCAGCGTGACCGTGCTGGTGCCATTGGCGGTGACCGGGCGCGTCGTCTGCCGGCCCTCGCCCTGGGTGTAGAGATTCACGTACCAGACGTCGCGGTTGCTGGTGAACTTGAGCAACGAACGGTTGCGCCGGTCAGGATTCGTCGGCTGAAACACGACAAAGAGTCGCTGCGCGGTCAGATCGATTCTCGCTTCCTCCTGCGCGGGATCGTCCTGATACACAATGGTCGGAAGGCTTCCACCTGGGAATGATACCCCCGTGGCCGGAGTGCTGCCGCCGGCATCCGTGGTGTAGTGGGCATAGTCGGCGAGATTCGGCGACCAGCGCTGCCAGTAACGCGTCTGGAATTTCGGCCACTTGATGCCGAAGTTGTCCGGAGGCGCCTCCAGCCAGTAAAACACGACTTTGTTATATGCATTCGAGGAGGTGGGCTCGCCGTTGTCGGGATTGTTGGCCGCGCTGGTTTCGCGCTCGGCGAAATAGGCGAGAGAGCCGTCGGGCCGCACGGTGCTGCCATAGAAACTGGCGGCGCCCTGGGCGCTGCCGAGCACAGGCGACGCCTCGAGCCGCTCGTCGCCCACCTGCAGCGGCGTGCGCGGCATGAGTTGGGCGCCGAGGTTTTGCGAAACCAAGAAGACATCCGGCACCCGCTTGAGTTCCACCACATCGGTGCCGAGGGATTCATAGGTGTCCCCCACGCGCACGTTGCCGAGGTATTCGATGAGAATGCGTCCTTCCACGTTGTACGCATGGAGCTGGCCGATCCCGTTGAACTTGTCGAACGACAGCGTCGTGAGATTGGGCGTGAGCGGAGTAAAGCCTGGGATTCTGACCTCCTCGGGCACCGCCTTCGGCACCGTGCTGTAATAGGCGGCGTAGATGGTGCTGATGCGCGCATCGGTGATCTGGACTTTCGGCCCGTCAAAGCCGCCTTCCGTCCAATAGATCGTGCGCAACGGCCGCCTCGTGCTCGCGGCGACGATGAAGCTCTCCCGGCTCGTCGCGGTCAAGTCCCTGCTCACCCAGGTGACATCGACCTGGCCGGGTTGCGAGGCAAAAACCCTGTCCGCATGCCGGCTGTAGTAAAACGGCGTGGCCGGAGTGACGGGCCTGTCGCTTTCCACGGTGATCGTTTCATTGGCCTTTCCGGCCAGCGTGACCGTATTGCCGGCGATTTTCGTGATCGGCTGCCCGAGCAGCGTCGCGCCCACTTCCAGTCGGTCCGGCGCGGGCGCGAGCGCCACGGTGACGATCGTTTTGTCCACGTCCGATGCCGTAACGGTCACGCTGCCGAGCGGGCTGAGGATTCCACCGGCCAGCGGAAGGTTTTCGCCCGGCAGGACCGGCTGCGCCCGCCAGTAGAGCCGCGCGGCGGTGAGCCTTGCCTCGTCCGTGCCGTCGATCAAGAGATCCTCACCGTTGGCATCGGTAAGCGGCGGCGTGATTTCGTCGCCCATGAAGTAGAGGGGCGCGCCGGAGGCAAAGGCTCCACCGAGCGTGCTCCGCACCATGACGATCGTGTTCGCGGGATCGGATGGATAGCGGTCGCCATGAACCGCGGAAGTCGAGATCGGCCCGTCGGAGCCGGACACGGCGCCCATGCCCTGGAAGTTGCTGCCGGCCGTAGCCGGCAGAGTGGCCTGGTTGCCGCCGGCCGGGACCTTGGCCGGCGCGATGTAAAGGCGGTTGAAGTTGCCCGGTTTGAGTTCGTATGTTTGCGCGTGCGCGGTCAATCCGGCGAGCGGAAAGCAGCCGAGGGCGAATAGAAGCGTGCGCGACAGATTCATGACCGTAAAATGGGAAAGACGACTGGCGGAGTGGATCGGGCGCGAACCTGGATGACAGGCGCCGGAAAACCGGAAACCCGGCGGGCGGCCAGACCGAAATCGCACCCCGGTTTTGGTTTCATGGAATCAGGAACGACAGGTTTACTCGTCCGTTTTCAGCGAGACGATGCGGGTGGCGGACTTGTCTTTGGCGACCAGCAGGCTTTCGATGGCAGCCAGTCTGGCATCGCGCGTTTTGTCGTTCGCCTCGAGCGCGGCGATCCTGGCGCGCAGACTGGCATTCTCCTCCTGCAACGCCTTGACCTCGGCGTCCTTTTCCCTCTTCAACTCCTGGAGCGCGCCGATGCTCGTGATGAAGATGCGGTCGTAGTCCACGGTCCGGAAATCGTTCACCTGCCTGCCGTAAACGAAGACCTTCTCCGGAGAGCGCTCGCACTTATCCACGACAAACTCGCGCGCCGATGGCGCCGCACTCACATCGAGGTCGACGCGGCTGCCATCGATATGGAGCCGGACGCGTTCGCCGGCTTTCAAGTCGTGATCCTTGCCGAGAGTCACGGCGAGAGTCCGGGCGGCGGGATCGAACACCACCGCCGTGGCGAGCGAAAAGATGTCGGGCACGAATTCCACGCTGCGCGTCACGGCGCCGGGGATCACTTTTTCCACTTCCTGGGCGATGAAGCCTTTCCGCCAGGCCGTGCCTCCGTCGGCGGGATCCACCATCCTGTAGTCGGTCACGCGGAGTTTCTGGATCGTCGCCAGATCCTTAGCAATCACACTGTCCTTCGCGTCCCGTTTGATCCGGCGGTCAGAGTAGACGATGAGCCCCATGCTGCTCGCGATATAGCCGCCGCTGGCCCGAATGGCCACGGATCCACTGTACCTGGCGTTCTGATTGTTAAGGAAACGTGGGCCGGTGGATCCATGAGTGCCACTCATCCCGTATAATTCAGGCCCCTCCCCACCGGGTCTCGGGGGCGTATCGACCAGATTGTACGTGTTCGTATTGCCGACCCAGTCTCCCTGGCCGCTGATATAGCCGTTGTCGATCATGGTGATCCTGGTGTTGCCCGCCACATCGAGGGGCACCGTGGGACTGGTCGTGCCGATGCCGACGTTGGCGTTTTGAATGCGCATTCTTTCGACTGAGTTCGTGTAGAACTCGACCTGGCCATCGGAGGAGCTGAACATGCCGCTGTCGTTGTCGCCGCCGTTGCCGGTGAACGCGAAACCGTTGTTGTTCCCGCCCCCGCCACCGGGCGCCCCGCCGCGGGCGCGCATGGCTCCGTTCGCGGTGACATTCGTGGCCGCGAAGGGACCGGTCGTCGTGATGCTGGAGGCCGTGACCGCGCCCGCCGATGTGATGCCGCCTGTCGCCGTGATACGACCTCCCGAGGTGATATCGCCCACGGCGGTGATGTTGCCGGTCGCCGCGATGGTTCCGGCGACGTCGAGCGGGACGACGGGCTCTTTTCCGATGCCGACAAAGCCGATGTGACGAACCACGTTCAACTTCAACTCTCCAATCGGTTGCCAGAGCCCGAGCGCGATGTTCGTGTCCAGTTTGCCGGCGGTGACCGCTTGATCCGCGAGATCGGCGGTGCCGACCGAGAGGTTCGCGATCTTGTCACTGGTGATCGAATTGTTCGCGAGATCTTCGGTGAGGATCGAGAGATTCGCGATTTTCTCGGTGGTGATCGCGCTGTCGGCTATCTTGAATCCCGTGACCGAACCGGAGGCGAGGGCATCGCTGTTGATCGCCGAGGCTGCCACAGTGTCCGCGCTTCCCGCCCTCAGGCTGTAGGCGGTGCTGGTGATCCGCTGGCGTGGCGTGATCGGTTTGTCATCGGCCGTGAACGTCCCGTTTCCATCGTCCATGACGATTTCCAGGTACCGAAGCGGGCCTTCCGGCAGGACGGCGCCGCCGCCGGTGAAGACGGTGTCGAGCCCGGGTCTTGCTTCCGGCGCCGAATCGTAAACTGCAACGGTGCCCTGGCCGAGCAGCACGCTGAATTCGCCGAGGGAGATGGTGACTGTCTGCTGTTCGGACCACAGCCTGTTTTCGGCGGCGGTGGCAGTCGGATCGTCGTATATGCGGAAGATGACCTTGCGGTTGACGGGCGCGGCGGCGAGATTCGGAGGTGTTCCGGTGGCTCCGAGGGGAATGTTATTGCCATCGGTGACGCTGCCCTGATAGTTGATGAGGTATGGGACGGTCTGGGCGTTGAGCGAACCGAACGCGAGGCCAAGAATGGCGGGAATGATGGCGTGGTTTTTCATAAGCTGGACGGAGTGGTGGGTAAAAAAGCTGCCCTCTGCGGCTGAGTGGATATCATTCAAGGGATGGTGAGTGTGCCGATCTCGCTGGCACGGCGGAGAACGAAGGCGCCGGAGACAGTGAGATCCTGCCTGTGGAGGCCTTTGATGACTTCCGTGTAATTCCCGCCGATGCTGGTGCTGCCCCAGCCGGTGGAAGCGACGCCGGGGGGCGGCGTGGCGGTGAACTGGAAGCTCAGCGTGCGAGTGATGCCGTAACTTTCCACGCCCGGCCCGAGCGGCATGCCGCGGGCGTCCTTGTTGTTGTGATCGGGGTGGTAGCGGTGGACGAATGGATTGGTGTCGTCATCGAACGGAATCGTGACGGTGCGGACGAGCGTCTGGCCAAGGCCGACAGACCCGCTGCCTGATGCGAGCACGCGGTCGAGCGGCAGGTGGGCGGCCACGATGCGGGAGGCCCCCGCTTTGCCGGTGGCGCTCAGGCCGGTTTCCTTCGTGCAGAGGCCTGGCGAACCGCCGGCGAGCGTGCCGATGAACACTTGAGAAAGCAGCCGCGCCGTGCCGCCATCCTCGACATGCAGGATCACGCGCAAGGGCGGCGTGCGGGCGGTGGCTGAGCCGGGCGGCACGGGAGCGGGCATCGTGATGGCCGGCGCCGCAAGGTAGCCGCTGCCGCCGCCGGTGACGGTGAAACCGGTCACATTGCCGTTGCGCACGACCGCCGTCGCCGTGGCCGCCGTCCGCGCCGGGGGCGCGCCGACCGTAATGGCGGGCGCGGCAGTGTAGCCGCTTCCTGGAGTGAGAACGGTGATGCCGCTGACACGCCCGTTTTTCACCTCCGCCACAGCGGTGGCCGCCGTGCCGCCGGGAGGTGGCGCCACCGTGACCACCGGGGCGGAAAAATAACCGATGCCGGGATCCGTGATGGACACCGAGATGACGGCCCCGCCGGAAACGACAGATGTGGCCAGACACTGCACGACCGAGGCCGCCGGCGCCGCAATGACAACCGCCGGCGCCCCGGTGTAACCGGTGCCGCCGCCGGTGACCGCGAGGCCGGTGAGGATGCCATTGCTCACCGTCGCCTTGGCGGTGGCCGCGGTGCCGGCAGCCGGCGCGGCGATCGTGACCACGGGTTCGATGGCATAGCCGGAACCCGGATTTGTGATCGCCAGGCCGGTGACTTCACCGGTTTCGACAGATACCACCGCCGTGGCGGTGGCCCGCACTCCACCGGGGTCGGCGATCACCGGCACGGGCGCCGTGCCATATCCGAAACCACCACCGGTAACTTCGATCCCGGTGACGACACCATCCTTCAACACGGCTTTCGCCGTGGCGGTCGACCTGACCTGGCTGGAAACATGCGTCACAGTCGCATCACCCACCCACAACCCGGCCAGCGATGCCACGCGGGCGGAAACCGGCAGGCTGATATCGAACAGATTGCCTGAATCCGTGAGTCTGAGCAGGCTGGCGTACAAGGCATTCGGCGGGCCTGACATGGCCGCCCGGTTGATGCCGAAATTCAACTCCACCGAGCTGCGCGCCCCGATCACTTCGGTGTAGGCCGTCGTGATGGCAGTTTCCGTCCAGGCCGCCGTCACGGGATCCAGGGTGCGCTTCGTCAGCGGCACCGCGCCGGCGACAGCATCCTGCCCGGCCGGCGCCGCGATCGAATCCACGGGCGAAATCGTGAGCGTCACATTGGCCGCCGCGGTGTTTCTTATCCGCACGGTGACCACCGAGCCGGTGCGCCCGAAATCGATGCCCGTGGGATGGCTCAGGCTGATGTCCAGCGGCGCGTAAAAACCGCCCACCACCTCGGCCTCGAACCAGTAGGCCTTGTTGCGGTCCACCTGCTCCAAGGTGGGAGAAAAGACCTGCAGCGGGTTGGCCGGTCCGAGGTCACCGCCGGCATATTTGTAGATCTTGGCATTGGCCGCCGTGGCCGCCGGGAACACCTGGAAATAAGTCGAAAAAGAAGGATAACCCGACGAGGCGAATCTGGACGGAAAACCCAGCAGATTCGCCCCGGCCCGCACCCAGGTCGCGGCCGGCGGCAGCGCGCGCTGCGTGATGGGCACGTTGAACGTCGTCGCCGCGGCGCCGGAACATTTCACCAGATAGGCGGTCTGGCCCTGCATGAGCGTGAGATTGCTCTGCGCCGGCAGTCCGCGTTTCCATACGTTCCATTCCGGCGTTCCCGAACCGGGAATGAGAGGTGACTGTGTGAACTGGATCTGGTTGGGTTTGGGATTCCACCGCCAGATTTCGAGGATTCCGGCTGTGTCACCGCTGTTCGGAAACAGGATGTCGGGTTCGGCATGCGTGGCGTCGCCGTGGAGGTAGATGGCATTCCAGCCACCTTTCAGCTCATAGGTTGTCTGGAACCACTGGGCGCGGGCGGCTCCGGTGGCCGCGAGCATCGCAAGGGTCGGGAAAATCGGATGAAGTTTCATGGGGCGGAGGATTCAGCGGACGGTGAGGCGGTAGAGTTCCTTGTCCGAGCCGGCTCCGGGGAGGCAGGCTGCCGGGAGGATGCCGACGCCGGTTGCGGTGAATGATCCGTCGCCCTCCGGCAGCGCGACGCCGGGATCGGGCACCGCCGAACCGGCGCTGAAGGGGACGCTGGTCCAGGTCTTCAGATCCGTGCTGCGCTCCAGCGTGTACGTCTTGCCCGTGATGGCGAAGAACTCGAACCGCACGCTTTCCGCGTCTTTCTCTTTGATCGTGAGCCCGAAAAGCTCGGTGGCATCTCCCGCGAAAGTGCCGGAAAGGTATTCGATGAAATTGCTTTGCCCGTCGCCATCGAAGTCCCCGTCCTTGTCGATCAGGTGGAGGGGCCAGCGCCCCTCGCTGTCGGGAAGTATCCCGGCCTGATGGAGCTGCCATTGCTCCCACACATCGGGCAGCCCGTCGTTGTCCAGGTCGTCGCCAAGGGTAAGATCGAGACGCACATGCTCGCCTCCTTTGCCCGCGGTGAGGGTTCCCTTCACCTCTATCGGGTAATAACGCCGTCCCCCCATCTCCACCAGCAGACTGAATTGCCCCTCCGCCGCCAGCGCCGCCTTGTTGTAAATGCTTGTGGCGGGTTTCACCTGATCGATGCGCACCGACAACGAGTAGCTCTGGTCCGGTTTGACCAGCGGACCGATGAGTGACCGCGCCGCCTCCTCCGTGCCCTTGAAGAGGACCACGAAGGCGTTCTCGGCCCGCAGAACCTGCCCTGTCTGATCCCTGACGATGCCGTGGAGTGTATAGTAAGGCGCCGGCGGAAACGCCTGGGCGCCAGAGACCGCCAGCAGGAGAAGCGGCAAGGCTTTGCGGATGGTTTTCATGGTGTCAGGCGAGGCGGTCCGTGTGAAATGGAAGTGGCGGAGCCCCGCGCGGCGGAAAGGATCCGCTCAAGAGCCGTGCCATCGTCCGTTGAGGCAGGATTTACGCGCGCCGGCCTCCGGATCTGCCGCCGCGCCGCTGTCCCGCCACCGGGGAATGGCGGAATCCCGCCCCGGATCACGCCAAACAATTTGAATTATTTTCCTGCCGGATCATTCCGGCCGTTCTTGTCTCGCGCGGATGCCTCCATTTCGGTGGCTGTCTCGCGCTCGGTTTCGGGGACGCGTGGCGGAGCCTCGGCGTGCCAGATCCTGGCCACAGCGTCGGCGCCGGCAATGCCTGTGACGATGCGCCGGCCGTCGGGACTGAACGCCACGCTCCACACGAAGTGGGTGTGACCCTTGAGGGTGAGGGCTTCCTGGCCCATGCTGGCTTCCCAGATTTTCGCTGTCCGGTCGTCGCTGCCGGTGACAATGCGCTGGCCGTCCGGGCTGAATACCGTGCTTCGCACCGCGCCGGTGTGCCCTTTGAGAGTGAGGCTTTCCTGGCCAGTCGCCGCGTCCCATACTTTCGCCGTCCGGTCGCGGCTGCCGGTGAGGATACGCCGGCCGTCGGGGCTGAACGCCACGCTGTTGACCGCGCCAGTATGCCCGCTGAGGATAAAGGTTTCCGCGCCGGTCGCGGCGTCCCACACCCTCGCCGTCCGGTCACCGCTGCCGGTGACGATGCGCTGGCCATCCGGGCTGAACGCCACACTCCGGACGACGTTCGGATGCTCGAGCGTGAGAAGTTCCCGTCCCGTCGTCGCGTCCCACACCTTCGCTTCGCCGGGCGTAATGTCTGGACTGTCCCGCTCGCCGACACCGGTGAGGATGCGCCGGCCATCGGGGCTGAACGCCACGCTGTAAACGACTCCGGTGTGCCGGAGAACGAGGAGTTCACGGCCGGTCGCGGCGTCCCATACTTTCGCCGTCTGCTCCTGGCCGCCGGTGACGATGCGCTGGCCGTCCGGGCTGAACGCCACGCCCCGCAGGCCCACCACTTCCCCCCCACCGCTGGCGGCTTCGTTGAGGGTCAGGAGTTCCCGGCCGGTCGCGGTGTCCCACACCTTCGCCCGCCCGTCCCGGCTGCAGGTGACGAGCCGCTGGCTGTCGGGGCTGAACGCGATGCCGCTCACGGAGTCGTCGTGCCCCTTGAGTGTGGGGATTTCCTGGCCCCTCACGGCGTCCCACACTTTCGCGGTCCCGTCCTCGCTGCCGGTGAGAATGTGCTGGCCGTCCGGGCTGAATGCCACGCCGCACACATGACCTGCATGCCCCTTGAGGGCGAAGACTTCACGGCCGGTCACGGCGTCCCACACCTTGGCCGTCTGGTCCCAACTTCCGGTCACGATGCGCTGGCCGTCCGGGCTGAAGGCCGCGCTGGTCACTCCATCCGAGTGCCCCGCGAGATCGAGCGTTTTTTTCCCCGTCCCGGCGTCCCAGACTTTCGCGGTCCAGTCCATGCTGCCGGTGAGGATGTGCCGTCCGTCCGGGCTGAATGCCACGTTGCGCACCGCGTCTGTGTGCCCGTGGAGGGTGATGAGTTCCCGGCCCGTGGCGGCATCCCACACTTTCGCCGTGTAGTCCTCGCTGCCTGTGATGACAAACCGGCCGTCGGGGCTGAACGCCACTCCACGCACTCCGAACATGTGCCCTTCGAGGACGAGAATCTCCCGGCCAGTCTCCGCGTCCCACACCTTCACCTCGCCAGGCCCAGGCCCCCAATCACCAGCTCCGGTGGCGATGCGCTTCCCGTCGGGACTGAATACCACACTCCACACGGCGCATGTGTGCCCATTGAGTTCGAGGAGCAACCGGCCGGTCGCGGCGTCCCACACTTTCGCCTCGCCCAGCGTGCCACCCCACTCGCCGCCACCGGTGACGATGCGTTTCCCGTCGGGGCTGAATGCCACGCTCATGGTGTGGCCTTTGTGCCCCTGGAGGGTGAAAACGTCCTGGCCGGTCGCCGCGTCCCACACTTTCGCCGTTCCGTCCATGCTGCCGGCGACGATGTGCTGGCCATCGGGGCTGAACGCCACGCTCGACACTTCGTGGGCGTGTCCCGCCAGCGTTTGTCTGGCGTTGATCCGCGTCGAGAGATAGCGGTGCTCCCAGCCGCGCAGGCCCGGCTCGCACTCGTCGAGGTAATGCAGCGCCAACCCGCCATTACCGGCCTCGAAGTCGGTCTGGGCGAGCATCAGCTTGCCCGCATAGACCAGCCACTCGGTCCGCTTCAACTGCGATTCCGCCCGCAGCCTCTCCGCATCGGCCCGTCGCTCCTGCGCCTCCGCCTGAGCCTGGGCGTTCTGGGCGGCAATCCGTTGTGTGACTTCCGCCCGCCTGGCCCGCGTCGCATTCACCGCCTGCCAGGTGCTGACGCCGGTACCGGCGAGAAGCGCCAGCCCCACCGCGCCCGCGGCCGAAAAGGCGAGTTTGTTCCGCTGCCACGCTTTCTGAATCTTGTAGGCCGCGCTGGGCGGGCGGGCCACGACCGGCTCATTGTCCAGATGCCGCTGAATGTCCATCGCGAGCCCGTTGGCGGTGTCGTAGCGGCGCCGGCGATCCTTCTCCAGGCACTTCATCACGATCCAGTCCAGGTCACCCCGGAGCAGGTGCACCAGCTTGCCCGCGTCCGTCTGCCGGCGTTGGCCCGCGGTGGTGCGGGCGTCCGCCGTCAGGCTGTGCAGCCTGGTCGACGGGCGCAGCGGATCCCGTTCGCGGATGATCCGCCGCAGCGCATCGAGCCCGTCCTTCAACATCTCCTTTGCGTCAAACGGCGTCTGGCCGACCAGCAACTCGTAAAGCAGCACGCCCAGACTGTAGATGTCGGCCCGCGTGTCGATGTCCAGCCCGCTCATTTCCGCCTGTTCCGGGCTGATGTAGGCCGGCGTCCCGATAAAATGCTGAAACTGCGTGAACACCGTCTTGTCCGTCAATTCGGCCTGCGTGGCCTTGGCGATGCCGAAGTCGATCACCTTCGGCACCGGCACGCCGTCGTGCATCGTCACCAGGACGTTCGAGGGTTTGATGTCCCGATGGATGATCCCTATCTGGTGCGCGTGCTGGATCGCGTGACAGACCTTGATGAACAGACCGAGGCGCTCCCTGGTCGGGAGCTGGTTGTGGTCGCAATACTCGGTGATCTTGACCCCCCGGATCAATTCCATGACGAAGTAGGGCCGGCCGGTGGCGGTCATGTCCGCGTCGAATATCCTGGCGATGTGCGCGTGCTCGAGCATGGCCAGCGCCTGCCGCTCGGCCTCGAATCGCGCCACGATCTGCCGGCTGTCCATGCCGGGTTTGACGATCTTGAGCGCGACGCGCCGTTTGACCGGTTCGCGCTGCTCCGCCATCCAGACCTCGCCGAAGCCGCCTTCACCGATCTTCTCCAGCAGTTTGTACCGGCCCACCATCTGGGCGGGCGCTTCGGATGGAAATGGCGCGGGCGAAGCGAGAGAACCCACGTCCACAGCCGCCCGCTCCATGAACCCGTCCTGCTGAAAATGATCGGCCAGCAAGGCATCCACCCTGGCCCGTTGCGCCGCATTCGCTCCACACGCTCCGTCCAAAAACGCGGCGCGTTCCTGTGGCGTGAGCCGCTCCAGCGATTCGAAGAAAATTTCCTTCTCCGAACGGGGCGGTGATGTGTCGTAATCGCTCATGGCATGTCCTGTCACCTGTCCATGGCGCGATCGGCGGGACAAACACGCCAGGTCAGCGAAACGATTTCACCGGCCGCTCCTCCGGATCGCGCCCTTCAACCACGCCCGGGCAAAGAGCCAGTGCCGGTCCACGCTGCGCGGAGAAATCTCCAGCGCTTCGGCGATTTCCGGAATCGTCATTCCCATGAAGTAACGCAGCTTGACCACCCGGGCGGCGATCGCGTCCTCGGCGGACAAGGCGTCCAGCGCGTCATGCACGGCCAGGATTTCATCCGCGGGCGCGGCAAGCGCGATTTCACACTGATCGGGATCCTCGGAACCCTGACGCTGCCCGCGCTTCAAACTCCCCTTCTGCCGGGCCTTGTCGATCAGGATCCGCCGCATCGCCTCCCCGGCGGCAGCGAAAAAGTGCTCACGTCCGCGCCATTGCTGCCGGTCCGAGCCCGCCAGCCTCAACCATGCCTCGTGAACCAGGGCCGTCGCCTGCAACGTTTGCCCCGGTTTCTCTCCGGCCATCCTGAACGCGGCCAGCTTGCGCAGCTCGTCGTACACCAGCGGAAGCAACTGGTCCGCCGCATTCGGGTCATCTTTACCCATGGTGCTGAGCAATCGAACGGCTTCAGACATAAGAATGGGCGAAATCGTAGGCACGGAATCGCGCGCAACAAGCACGATCGCGCTCGCTCAGGACTCGCCAGGACTCGGAACCCCGATCATTGGCAGGTTCAAGGAGGCTATCGAGTGGATGCGTCGGTTTGGACCGCACAAGGGGACCGCACAAGGGGTCTGTCCCCAATCCGGCGGCCCATGGGCGATTTCATGCTTCTTGGCCTGAGAACGCGCGGGAGCCTTTTGATATGTTTTTGCGAATCCGTGACCGTGGACCGGCACGAGCGAGCCGGGCCTGGGGGCAGGCTGAAGGCAGCGCGACGGCGGAATCGCCAAACTGTCGCCGCGGCTCGGTGTCACTTGCGCCGCGCCGAGGGGAAGTCACCATGTCGGGAATTCATTCCCCGACATTCCATGCCGATCGCCGTTCTGTCCGACATCCACGACCGCCTCGACCATCTCTCC
>CAZYHO010000030.1:0-19137 GCA_964647495.1 uncultured Akkermansia sp.
TGCCCCTCGTTGGCGAAATCCGCCGCCGACACGGTGAATGTTTTGCGCAGATACATTGAGGGCGTGCGATTGCGCATCTGCGACTGGACATTCGTGCCCAGCCCGCTCACACCGTAGCCCAGCGACGCCGCCCCCGTTCTCCACCCCGGCGCGGCAAAACCCCGATCGGCCCAGAATGGACCCGTGCCCGGCCGCAGCCGGCCCTGCGCGTCCTCCGCCAGCAGCCGTTCGCCGGGCGCGGCCATGAATTCGTTCAACCGCACCTGGGCTGCGGCGGGCCAGGCTGAAACAACCAGCGCGCCGATCCAGAAACCAGACCTTCGCAGACGACGTGACGCGGACACAGGATCAATCCGATATGGGGGCATCGCGATGATTATGCCGCGCCGGAGCGGCCGTGTCACACCGAAATGGGCGCGTCCGTGCCTGTGGGGCGGCGGACCGGAGATCAGAGGTCAGGGATCAGAGGTCGTGTCGGGACGAAGGGAGTGGGTCGTCGTATGGGACGGCGTTTCAGTTTCCCGAGTACGAGTAGGTGTGGAAGTGAATTTTGATGTCAGTGACGGAGTTGATGAAGCGGCGGAGGCCTTCCTCCGGATCATTGAGGAGTTCGGCGGCGGGGATGACGAGTTTCCATCGGGAATTGACGACCGAGCGTCCGACCAGACGGGAGTTGGTGTATTCGTCGGAGCGATTGGACACGAAGAATTCCTCCTTGCCGACGGCGCGGAATGCCTGGTGCTTTCTGGCGGCCAGGAAACTGCCATCGAGCGAAGTGGATCCCGGCGCCGGGGCGCCACCAGTCCCCGCGATGCCTCCGACGTCGAACGGGAGCGGGAGGGCATGGTCGAGCACCTGCCACCGTCGGGTGGCCAGGGTGGGTCCGAGGGGAGGGGTGCTCATGGTGTCCGCACCGGCCGGGAGCAGATAGACGTGAGGCGTGGCGCTCAGGGCATCCGGGTGGCTGGAAGTGTCGGGTCCGGGACCGGTGACCGAGCAGACGAGGCAAGGGTCCATTCCTTTATACCCTTCAAGGACGACGCCGGCCGCGTGGATCTTGGTTGCAAAATTCGATTCGCTGAAGCGGTGGTCGCCGGCGGCCAGTGGCTGGCCGAAGAAATTCAACCCGGTGGCGATGGTGGATGGGAACGGGACGACGATACCGGATATCGGCGTGCCGAACGCCCGGTCGATCTGGAGCGCGTGGGCGGCGACGTGCGAGTCGGCGAGCAGGTTCGGCTGAACCATCCGGGCGAGCGCCTCCCGCCATTGCAGATCGCCAGCCGGGCCGGACGGGATGCGGAGGTACTCGCGGCGGAGCGAGAAGGTGGTTCCGTAGGCATCAGGGTTGTTGAAGCCGAGACGTCCTTCGACGACATTCCAGTCGGCTTCGAGTTTGGCGAGAAATCCGGACAGCCCCGGGTCGCCCATTTGCGAGGCGGCGAAGATTGGCATGCCGTTGTGGTCCAGGAGTCCGAGCGCGCGGGATCCGACGATGCCGCCGAGGAACGCGGCTCCGGATTCGGACCCGAGCAGACCGGTTTCGTAGTCGTATGCCTGGGCGGCGAGGAAGGTGTATTTGGCGGCCCAGTCGAAGAGCGTCTGGTACTGTTCGAGCGCCTCGGTGCGGAAAGAACGGAACGCGACGTCGCGGGTCCGGTATCCCTGGACGATCGCAGCGGCGCGTCTCCGGTAGGCTTCGCGATCGCGGAGGATCGCTTCCCCTTTGGCCAATTCCGTCCGGTAGCGCTCGAGGGCGCGGGCGTGGGCGACATGGAGGTCATCGACGTTGCGCAGGCCCGCCAGAGCCGTGGTGTACTTCGACTTCAAGTCGGCGGCCTGAGCGCGAAAGAACGTGTCATTTTCGTGTTGGAGCACGTAATATCTTGTCGCGACCTCAACAACGGCGAAGACGGCCTCCCCGACCGCCTCTGTACGTTTGAGGGCTAATTTGGCAGCGGCGAGGGGGGCGGTGCTTGAGATCTTGGCGGCCAGGATGCCGCCACGGGCGGCGGATGTGACATCGCTCGCCGTGCCAACGACGAGTGGCAAGCTTTCCTTGGCGGCCGCGGCGATCTGATCGGAAGTCTTCTCGGTCAGCTCAAAGGCCTCAGCGAGCCCTTTGAGGGCCGAAATGACTTCCTTGAATGTCTTGTGGGCGTTATCGAGGTTGTCTTTGGCTCGTTGGATCAGGATGCGATCGGTGACGTCAGCTTCGAACTTTTTCAGCTCGTCCAGGAACTTCGACCTGTCCGTGTCCATCGAGGCGAGGGCGGCGTAGAGTTTTTCCTCGGCGAGCCGAACATCGGCGAGCGCATCCTGGAGGCTCCCGACTCGTTGGCGACGGCCGAGCGAAGTCGCTGCGATCTGGTAGGGGCCTGTGTCGCGATCGACGGTAAATTCGACCGTCCTCGAGGTTTCGGCCTGGTTGAAGAGGCCATCGTAGCGAAGGAGCCGGGCGAAATCCTCCGGTGTCTTGAGCGACTCGACGAGGCCGGTATCCTTGAGCGCGAGTGTGAAAGTCCGCGTGCCGCCAGCGGGGTACGCGAAGAGAGCGTCCTTGCTGAAGATTTCGAATGGCCGGTCGATGTACATGAACCGGAAAATGTCGGGCCCTGCATACCCTTGCGGATAGGTTTTGCCGGGCCCGATGTCGCCTGGGTAGGGAGTGCCGAAAATATCGAGGAGCTGGAGTACGAAGGCCCCTTCCTGGTCGGTAATGGCGGCATCGAGTTCCTGATTCTGGTTTTCCAGCGCCCGGAGGAGCCGGCTGGACTCGGTGGCGCGATCGAAGACGCTGAAGGCGTTCTGCAATGCCTTGACGGCGCGGGCGTAGATCTGCTCGAAATGGGTTTCGCCTTGGTGAAGCTGCTGCGGGGAGATATCGAAGACGAGACTGTCCGAGGTGAGGTCGAGCGGGTTGAGGCCGAGGTTGGCCGAGTCCATGCCGTGCTGGATGGCGGCGCCGGCGGTGGCGAGGGCGTCGAGTTCGGGGACCGTGGTGCGGTCGATTTTCTGGATGCCTTCGTGGCCGGTGTCTTCTTCCGGGAGCAGGGCATTGGCGGTGACCCAGTGGTAGTAGGCGCCCTGGCCGCCGCGGTGGGACCAGTCGTCGAAGCCCCATGTGCGGATGCGGCCGGTGCGCGGGTTTTCCCGGGTCGGACCGAGGTGGGACCAGCCGGCTGCGGCGGCATTCTGGATCGACTTGCGATGTTCGAGTGACTGGATTTGCCGGGCGGTGCGGGCGAGGGAAGTGGCGGCGGCGGTGAATTTGCGTTCGTCGAGGTAATCGACGCTGACCGGCTGGCCGAGGATATTGACGGTTTCCGAGCGTGTGCCCCAGGTGAACTGATGGTCGGTGAGCAGGCGGTAGTAGTATCCCAGGGCGGTGAGGTAGTGGCCGTAGGCGTCGCCGTGGCCTTGGGGGAACTGGCGGCTGGCGTCGGCGGCGTCGATTTTTCCGTCCGCCGAGTCGTCGTCACGCTCGGTGATGTTGTAATTCAGCGCGTAGAAAACTTCGCCGGCGTCGATCCCGCGGGTGTAATTCCAGAAGAGACGGTTGTACACCGGGCTGATCTCGATGCCGGGCGCGAGGAAGTCGTCGCGGCCGCGCAGGAGGTGGAGTTCCTCTTCGAGCAGGCTGGCGACCTGCCCCTGGAAGGCGAAGCGGGCGGTCGCGGTGTTGCGGAAGACGCTTTCGAAATCGACGGAGGTCGAGGCGTCGGTCACGGTCCCGACAGCCTGGGCGTCGAAGAGGATGGTCGGGTTGGCGGCGTCCGCGAAGGCTTCGTTGCCGAGCACGAGGTAGAGATCGGCCAGGTAGCCGGCGGCGAGCAGCAGGGCGTCGTTGGCGGGGGCGTAGTCAACCTCGGGGGTGCCGTCGATGCTCAGCGAGATGCCGCGTTTCAGCACGGTCTCGTAGATTTCGATCAATCCGGCGTTTTTGGCGCTTTCCAGGTTGAGGGCGATATTGCCTTCCCATCGCGGTCCGGCCTGGGCGACGAGCGAGACCTCGGTGTCGATGGCGTTGTCGTAGAAGTCGGAGATCCGCTGGTTAAACGGATTGATGCCAGCGAGCACACGTTTGATCCATCCTTCGACGAGGGCGGGGCGGGTCCAGCGCGACCAGCCCGACTGGGCATCCGGGTAGCCGCCGATCGGGAACAGGGCGTGGCCCTCGAGCGGGCGGTAGCGCATGATGAAGTAGTTGTCGCCGAGTGTGTCGATGCCGGAACCGGCCACCAGATGCCGGTTTTTGCCGGGCAGGCGGTCGAGCAGGAGGTAGTTTTCGGCCGAGCGGTCCACCTGAGTGGTGACGGCGAGGCGGAGGTCGAGCCGCGATGTGGCGCCGGGATCCGCGCCCGAGGAATACACCAATTCGATGGAATCGGGTTCGGCCTGGTCGAGACGGAAGAGACGCGCATCGACCGCGTAGATTTTCCCTGCGGGAGAAGGGCCGCCCATGAGGGCGGCAACCGCCGATGGCAGGCCGGTGGCGGGGGGCGATTCCGCGCTGTCGAATGCCGGGATGCCATTGATCGAAACGGAGACGGAATCGTGGCTGCCGAGGGCGAGGCCGAAGTAAACGGCGGCCAGCTCCGATCCTGAAGGGACCGCCGGTGTGAGATCGAGCGGCCCGGCGAGTCCGAGGCCGGGTTCGGCGGCCTCGTCGTTGATCGCGATCACTGCGGGGAAAGTCAGGATTTCGCCGGTCGGTTCGTTCTCGCGCGCGACAATGTATTCGATGCCCGCAGTGGCAATCGGGGCATGCTGGAATTCATAGACCGCCGGGCTGAGTCCATCGGTGGGCGGGGCTTTGCGCCACTCGAACTGGTATGCCTCCGCCTGCGCGGCGAAGTCGCCGGTGTGCTGCACGGTGACATTTTCGCTGAGCGGATTGGCCGCGACGAGCGGCTTCAGCTCTCCGGTGTACAGCCCTCCGCCCACTCGAACGATGTGGACGCTGACCGGTTCCTCCTCCGGCGTGAAGGAGGCGCCGTTGCCCGCGATCAGGACAACGAACCCGCTCCCTCCGCCGACGGCGGTGAGCGCACAGGAATCGACGGCTTCGTCAAAGAAGCCGAGATTTGCCTTCGGATCGGGGACGGCGGGCCGGGCCGGGGGGCTGGTGAGGGCGACGGCTTCGGTGGCACCGAATTTCGAATGCACCTCCTCGCGGGGATCTGCGATATAGGTGCCGCGCACGGCGGGATCTTCGATGAAGCGTTCGACGGTAGTCGAAAGTCCGGCCACGGCGGCATCCCATGCCGCCTTGCGTGCGTCGCCGGCATCGCAAAGACCCTGGACGACGGCGAGTTCGTGTGGTGACAGGACGTTGGGGAGCAGGTAGTCCTCACCCGCGGCCTCATCGACGAATGCGCCCTCGAAAACGAGCGTTCCCCGGGTTCCACGGTTCGGGTCGAAGAAGACACGCTGCTGGAGGTGGGTCGGCAGGTTCTGAAAGAAGGTCAGCCCGCGCGACCCGGTGGTGGCGATCGAGGCGGGAAGGGAGTCCAGCGTGTCAATGTCGAGCGCGTAACTTTTCGCTCGTGTCGGGTCGTGCAGGACCACGCTGGCAGGTCCCGGCGTGCTGTCGGTCTCGCCGGGGGGGGCTGTCTTGATGTTGATGGAGCTTTCGTAAACGATCTGGAGGCTCCGCTGGCCCCGGATTTGTGGCAGGCCGAATTTGGGGAGTGTGAGAGTCTCGCCGTATCTGAGTTCCGGCACTTGCGCCGGCCATGCCGGGGTGTAGGCGACGCCGATCGGGGTACCGGTGACCGGGTGACCGGTGAAGCCGGCGGAACGATCGACGCCGTTCGCATACGGTCGCAAAAAGGGCACGATGGCGCCGGCTGCGGGGGCGGTATCGGCGCCGGTGGACGGATTGGGGAAAGCGAAGCCCTCGCGCGTCTTGTAGAAGTAGCGCATGGCGAGGAGCGGGGCGTTGTCGTGTGTGACGGCCGGGTGCTCGTGCGGACCGCGGTAGATCCACTTGTGACCTTTGCGGTCCTCGAATGTGAAGCGGGCGTAGTGAGGATGCGTGGCCAGAGCTGCGTCGTTGGCGGGACGATCGGCGGTGGCCGACGGCGCCTCTTCGTTCCGGCTCTGTCCGTTGGCCAAAAGCGGAAGGTCCAGGACTGGAAGAGGCATCGGGGCTTGCAGGAGAGTGCCCGCGGTGGCGCTGTAGAGGAAGGTGTGCGCGTCGTTCTCCCGCAGAACTTCGAAGACGGCCATCGACGGCCGATTGTCAGAGTCAATGTAATCGACGAGCACGAATGGTTCGGACGAGACGCCGGCGACGTTGAGGTCGTCGCGCAGGGCGTACGCGCGCCCGGCGAGCATGAGCGCATGCTCCTCGTTCGGATTGTATCCGTGCTGGCCCGGGTCGTTCTGGACGTAGATGGCGCCTTCGCGCTGGTGGGTGGTCAGGTCGCCGCTGCCTTCGTTCGATGCCATGACGATCTGCCTCGCATTCCCCGGGTAGCTCAGAGTGTATCCGGCGACCACCGACGGCACGAAGACAGGCTCGAATATGCCGCCGAGGCCCGGGGGCGGATCGATGCGCCGGAACCACCAGACGCGGAGCCGGTTTTTCCCCGGGAGGGCGTTGACCGGAATGATCGCGCCGTTCTCGGCAGCCTCCAGACCGCCATCGTCGAACGGATCGATATAGGCGCCGGGGTTGTAGGAGGTGCCGTAGGTGGCGTCGATGTATCCAGCCACGGATCCGGTGCCTGGCGGGTTGGGGATGCGCTCGCCGACGAGCGCGGTGGCCGTGATGTCGAGGACTCCGTCGCGGTCGGCATCGCCGAGCGTGGCCTCCGTGGTCGAGTAGGTGCGAAGGTACCAGAAATCATTGCCGGCAGAAAAACGCAGGAGAGATCTGTTCGAGTTGTCACCACCGGTCAGATCGACCGAGAACCGGCTCTGGAAATCGAGCGTCGCCTCGCCATTTTCCTCGTCGTCCTGATAGACGAGTTCCGGCGTATTCGTGCGCGGGAGCGCGACAAATGTCTTGTCGCTGGATTCCGGGTCTGCCGGGCGGGCGAAGCGGGCGGGGAATCCGTCGATGGATTCCGGCCAGGCCAGTCGGTAGCAATTGAGATAGACCGGCCAGAGGATATCGCTCGGGCCGCGTTCCAGCCAGTAGAACTGCACTCTGAGAGGGGAGGCATTTTCCCTGACGGCGTAATAGACATTGCGTCCGAGGCGGGTATGGCGTTCGGTGAAGCTGGCGCCGAGGGTGAGTGAATCGACCTGGTGCGGCGTCAGGTCGCGCTCGCGGGGGTCGGTCGTGATTCCGTCGGGTTTCGGGAGGAGTTGCTCGCCGAGCAGGGTGGTGACCTCGACCGGGAGTGTCTCCTGGATCACATCCACGACCTCGATCCCGAGGTGCTGGCGAAGTCCGCTGCCGGGAGCGCCGCGCGTGGCCCCGAGGAATTCGACGAGCACGCGGCCTTCGCGGTTGATGGCCCGGAGGACGCTCTGCGTCTGGTCGAACCAGAATGTTTCATCGACGACGGGAGCGCCGGCGATCGCCGGTGGCAGGACCGCTTCGCCCTCGGGAACAGTCTCCGGAAGCGAGCTGTTGTAAACGATCTCGAGATCCTGAACGATCCCGACCGGAATGCCGACGGTAGGGCCGGTGAAGCGGCCTTCGGTCCAGAAAATCTGGCGGCGCGGGAGGCGTGACGAGGACGAAATGGTGTACGTCTGCTCCAGGACGGCGAAGCTGTTGGTGACAGAATCGACGGGCAGTCGTGTGCGCCACACGACGGATATCCGGCCTTCCTGGGAAGCGTAAACGGCGGCGGCGTGGCGACTGAAATGGTAGCGTTCGTTCGCTCCGGTTGGCAGCGGGAAAGTGAGCGCGTCACCGACCTTGACCTGCTCACCCGGGCGCACCGGTTCCGCGCGCCAGTACCCCTCCTGGCCGGCTCCTTGAGGGGCAAGCGGAGCGCCGGAGGCATCGACAAGTGGAGGGGAAATGATGTCACCGAAGAGAAAATCCGGGGCATCGGCGGAGACGACGCGGCCGAACGACGCCGAGAGCCGGAGCCCCGGTGCGGTGGCCCGGCCACCACCGGTCGAGTGGGCGACCGAGCCGAACTGGCCAGGGACAGCGGGGATCTCCGGGTTGACGGGGGCTGGAAGCGGCGAGAGCCGAAGGATGTTGTGTGACGGGAGCGGGGTGAGGCCGCTGACTTCGGCCTGGCCACCGGTCGCGAGCGCCCAGGAAACGACGAGCGCGCAGGCGGCGGCAATCCACTTCGGCTCGATCATTGGTGTCATCGGGTTGGCGGGGTGGGGCATTTCCTGGCGGAACGATCGGGACCGTCGGCGGAGGATGACAGGCGGGTCAGTGTGCCTTGATGATGTACCGGACGTAACGGCTGACCGGGCGGGTCTCGTCGCCTCCCACAGTGGCTTCCACGTTGCCGTTCACGGTATAGACATTGATGCCGTTAGTGAGCACGGTGTCGATCGCGGCAGTTCCGGTGGTTCCGACGATAAGTCTGTTGCTCGTGCCGTTGTGGTGGTTGTGCCGGAAAAACTGGTGGCCTTGCGTGCTGCCCTCGGCCAGCGAGTTGGCCGCCGCCCAAGGTGAGGCGTTGGTGCGTCCCGCGACGTTCGGGTCGACGCCGGCGGGGCCGCCCTGGCCGCGCAGGAAGTAGCCGCGATAGTCAGGGACTTTAAAGAATGTGGTGCCTTCGCCGCCGTAGAGGTAGCCAATGGCTGCGAAGAGTTCGGGGTAATCGGTCGGGGAGAGATCCCGTCCGTCGCAGAAGATCCAGCCCGCTGGCACGCCATTGAGCACCCGGCCATCGACGGTGCGCGTTTCCGGGATGCCGGCCCAGGCGGTGACCGAGCCCGCCGGAACCAGTCGGTCGGCCACGGCGGCGGCGAGTTTGGCCAGGTCGATGGCGCCAGCTGCGACCTGATCGTTGCCGACGGCGTTGGCGGCGATCTTGGAGGAAGTCACGGAGTTCGCGGCGATTTTCGAGGTGTCCACCGAGTTGTTGGCGAGTTTGGCCAGGGTGACCGAGCCTCCGGCGAGGTTGGCGGTGATCACGGCGTCATCGGCGACGCTCAGGGCGCGCGCGGCGACGTTGGCGCGGAAAGCGAACGGGGTCGAGACCATGCGCTGACGGGGCGTAAACGTCTTCTTCGTTGCCGCGTCGGTGACGGTGATTTGCAGGTAGCGTTGATCTCCGTCGAACACGGTGTCGAGCTGCGGCCTGGGCTCGTCGGTGATGGCGTCCCCGGTTCCGAGGAGTGTGCTGAAACTGCCCTCGAATACGCTGACATTCTGCGCTTCCGCCCAAAGCAGCGTGCCTCCCTCCGCGGCATTGAAGATGCGAAACTCGATCGGATAGTTGGTCGGGGCGCCGGGCGAGATCGGGGCGCCGGCGTCGTCGTTCAGGAGCGCCTGGTAACTGATTGCGAGCGGGACTCCTTGGGCGAGGCCGGTCGCAGGGAGCGCCAGCGCGAGGGCGATGGCTGTTGTCGTGGCCGCGGTGGCGGCGGCGGTGCGGACGATGGAGAGGATTGGTGCTTTCATGGTCGGTGCGTGGCGCTCCGGGTTAGGGATCGGGTTTCGAGTCGGGACGGGATGCGGAGTCGTGTCAGGGTGCGCTTGTGAGTGCGGGAATGTCCGTGAGTCTGCGGAGCGCGAAAACGCCGGAGACCGCGACGGGATTCTTGTGAAGGCCGGCAATGGTCTCGGTGTACGCGCCGGTCACCAGTGTCGTCCCCCACGACGGGTCGCCGATTTCGCCGGGGCCCGCATCGAGTCTGAGGGCGATGGTGCGGTCGATGCGGAAGGACTCGACGCCTGGGGGCAATTGGTTTTCGAATCGGGCATCGAGGTTATCGTGGTCGGGGTGGTACGGATGGATGAATGGATTGGCGGGCGAATTGTGGGCGATGGCGAGCGATCCGGTGAGCGGTGCGCCGACCGCGAAGGCGCCAGCGAGCGCGAGGTTGGTGCCGCGGGGCAGATGGACCGCCGACAGGCGCGCGGCGGACTCGAGGTGCGCGTCCAGCAGGGCGTCCTCCGAAGTGGCAACGCCGATGACCGGAGCGCCCGCGGCGTCCTCGGCCACAGCGCCGAGGTATGCCTGGCTCAGCAGGCGTGCGCGACCCGCCGGATCGACGTGGAGGATGATGGTGAGGGAAAAAACCTGTGCGGTCGCGGTGAGACCGGAGTCAGCGACGGGGATCTTGTTGCCATCGGCGTCGGTGATCGCATTGCCGGCGCTATCGGTCCGGTATTCGGGCACATGCCGCCCGTCGGCGCCGACCACATAGTCGCCGTTGCTGTCTTTCTGAAAGCGCTGAAGCTGGTTCTGGACGTGGGTTATTTCCGCCCGCCCGGCCCAGAGCCCGGCCAGACTGGATACTTCGGCGCTGGCCGGAAGATAGACCTCGGAAAGGCCCTCGCTGTCGGTCACTTTGAGCAGGGAATATGCAAAGTCGCCAGGTTGCCCCGGCAGGGAGCCGCGGTCGAGACCCAGAGTCAGGCCCCGGGCCTCGCGCGGCGCCAGAGTCACCGAGTGGGAGGCGCCGAAGGGGATAAAGACGGTGGCGCCGGATTCGTTTTCGGTGGCCCGGGTGAGGGGGACCGGGACCGGTGATGACTGATCCCCGGGCGCGGGCTCGGACGGGACCGGGGCAAGCGTCGCGCCCAGCACCCGGTCGGTACGGTTGGTGAGGACCAGCCGGACGGTCGAGCCTTCGGAACCGAAGCTCAGCCCCTCCCCGACGGCGGCACGGACGCGGAGCGGTCCATCGTAATCGGAATACTTGTTGGTGCGGATCCAGTAGGCGCTGCCGCGCTTGACGGTGGCGAATCGCGGGACCAGCGGGCCCGGATTGACGTCGGTGACCAGCGGGCCGCCACGGTATCCGTAGATCTCGGTGGGTTGCTCGAGGAGTTCGGACGGACCGAAGAATGCGCTCGCGGTGGGGGGTGTCTGGGGATTTGTCGGAAATCCCAGCAGGTTGAGGCCATCGGTTCGCCAGCGGATCGTCGGCGATTTCACGGTTCCCTTGAGTGACAGGCGGAACGGAGCGGCGCCGTCGGCGACGCGCACCAGGTAACCCGCGTGCGGGGACAAAACCGAGAGGCTGGAATTCGTGATGTCGCCCGCCTTCCACAGCAGCCACTCGGTTCCTGTGACGGGCGCTTCGGGTGCATCCACGATCCGGGGATCGAGGGCATCCGGACGCCAGCGCCAGATCTCCGTGACCTGGGGATGCGATCCGAGGAGCGCGGCAATGGTTTCATCGCCGGTATCGACACTCAGATAGATAGCCTGCCATCCCGGCGCCAGATCGAACGTCTCGCTCCGCCACTGCGCTCCGACGGGAGTCGCAGCCATGAGGACAAGCAGCGGGAGCGCGTAAAGGCGGTATAACATCAGATCAGGACAATTCTGCGGTTCGGTCGTGGGTCATCGGACGCCTGCCCGATAAAAACGCTTCGTGCCATCGGCGTCGGGCGGCGCCCAGACTCGGATCAGGCGGGTATTCGTGGCCCGAAACGCGGATCTCAGGTCGAGGCGGCTGCCATCGAGATCCACCTCGACCGGGAGCCAGAGGTCGAGGGCCGATGTGGCTTCGAAGCGGTACGCCTTGTCCACGATGGCGAGGAACTCGAGTTCAATCCAGCCGTCTTCCGCTCTCCCGACGATGTTGAGCGCCAAGGAGTCGGATCCGAGGTAGGCATAGGTGCCGGCAAGGTATTCCTCGTAGTCGGAGAGGCCGTCGCCATCGAAATCGCCGTCGCGTGAAAACCGTGTCAGATTGAATCCCGGCGAGCCGGGAGTATAGCCCGCCCCCTCGAGTTGCCAGTATTCCCACTCGTCCGGCAAGCCGTCCCCGTCGGTGTCGGTGCCCAGGGTGAGGTTGAGTTCTATGATCGATCCGGGCTGGCTCGGCGCCGCGAGCCCGGTCGAGGTTTCGATGGGCGTATATGAGGCACTTCCGATCTCGACATGGACGGTAAACGGGAGATTTGCTTCAACGACACCCGCCCGGTAGGCGCCCGAAGAGGACTTCATGTCCACAGGCAGCAGGATCCGGTAGTTCTCCCCGAAGGCCCGGTACGAGAGGATCGGCGACCGCGCCAGCACGCGCGCGCCCGACCGGAACACGATCATGGCTCCTGTCTGATCGACCGGCCATCCGGCAGCATCGCGGACGAGACCGTGGACCACAATGCCGGGCGCCGGCGGAAAGGACTGCGCAATGGGAACGCCCGTCAGAAAGATCGCGAGAACAACCGCCCACCTGCCGGGAAATCGCTTGTGACGACCATCGGGGATATCGGGGATATCGGGCATCGTAAAGTGCTGGCGGAGTGGTCTGGTCCCGGTCTTGATTTTTGAGGCATCTACCAACCATCGGCGCCGCGGTCAAGATTTTTCTCGTAGCCGGCTCACAAAAAACGAGAAAACTGACTGCCAGGAACTTGCCTTGAGGGGCAGGGCCACATCGGGCCACCCACCTTTGGCAGGGCCAAACCGCCGCTCCCGGCAAGTGGTCGACAAGTGTTCGATTCCTCCCCACAACTTCCGGATGGGGGCCGGTGCGGATTCAAAAGCGGGTGTCTGCCATTCCTTCTTGCCATTCCTGTTGTCCGCCATTCCCGTGAACCGTGAACCGTGAACCGTGAACCGTGCCCCCGACAGATCGCCTTGCGGGGGGCGGCCGGGTGGCCACAGTGGACGTTTCTTGCCCCCTGATTTTGATGCAGCCGTTTCTTCTCGCGATTTTTCTTATTGGGTATGTGTTGCTGGCCACGCTGGGGGCGTGGACGCGGCTGGCGTTTCAATGGCCGGCCTATCTGGTGCTGGCGGTGGGCGGGGTGCTGGCGCTGGTGAGGCTGCGGAAAGGGTTCAAGTTTTCGCCGAGCGCGCTGTGCTTGCTGTCGGCGGGGCTGTTTGCCGTGTACTGCGCCGTGCGGGCGTGGGTATCGCCGGTCGAGTACCTGGCGCGGCAGGACCTGCTGCCGCTGGCGGCGTGCTTGATCGGGTACACGCTGTTTGCGCTGCACGTCGAGCACCCGAAGTACCGGCGGTGGTTCGCGATGGTGCTTGGCGTGCTGGTGCTGGCGAATTTTGCGATTGGCGTGTACCAGGCGCAGTACGACCATAAGTGGTCGCCGTACCACTGGCTGGGATACATGCGCACGGTGAAATCGGCGAACGCGGGCGGTTTTTTTCACAGCGAGAACCACCTGGCGGGATTCCTGGAGGGCAGCTTGTATTTCCTGGGGGCGTTCGCGTTGTTCGCGCGGATCAAGCTGGTGTGGCGGATGGTGGCGCTGTTCGTCCTTATGCTCGGGCTTGTGGTGCTGGCGATGACGTATTCGCGTGCGGGGATTGCGAGCGCGGGGGTCGGGCTGGCGGCCTTCGGTATTTTGAGCCTGTGGTTATTCGGGAAGTTCCTCGGGCCTCAGTTCTGGAAATATCTGCTGGCGTTCGGCGCGCTCTTCGTGCTGCTCGGGGCGTTCCTTGTGTTTTTGTGCCGCGATTTTCTGACGGCCTCGTACCGGCACAGCGGCGGGGTATTCGGGGACGGCCAGTTTCGGCTGGCATACACGGAACTGGCGGTGAAACAATGGAAGACGGAACCGGTCTGGGGCACCGGAGCGCGCACGTTCGGGATCTACGCCCGGGAGTTCACGACCGGCGACGATGACTGGAACGGCGCGCAGGCGGTGGATCCGGATATCGCGCACAACGACTATGCGCAATTGCTCGGCGACTACGGGGGCGTGGGATTCGCGCTCGGGATGTTCCTGCTGCTGGCGCACCTCGGCAACGGGCTGCGTTTTCTGGCGTGGTACCGCAACGTCCGGTTCGAGCGCACCGGTGACCTCTTCAGCAACAGCCTGGCGCTGGCCTTGGGCGCGGTCGCCGCCCTTTTCGCGTACATGGCGCACAGCGTCATTGATTTTAACCTGCACATCCCGGCCAACGCGCTGCTCGTGGCCGCGATCTTCGGTGTGCTCGCCAATCCGGGATTCGAGGCCGACGCCCGCAGGCACCTGCGCCTGCCCGGCCTCAAGACGATTCTCACCGTGCTTGCCGCCGTCGGCGCCGTCTGGACATTGTGGCTCGGGTGGCGCGCTGCCCCCGCCGAGGTGGCATACGAGCACGGAGTGACGCGGACGGCGGTGCGCGACTACCTCGGCGCCCTGCCGCTGCACGGCCGCGCGGCCGACCTCGATCCCGGGCACTTCCCGAATTTCATGGCCTACGGCACGGCGTACGTCGGGCTGGCGGATGAAGAGGATGTCCCGGCGCTGGCGGTTTCATGGCGCGAAAAGGCGGTCGATCAATTCCGCGTCGCCGTGGCGCTGAGCCCGCGGGATGCGGTAGCGCACGTCAATCTGGCCGAGCAACTCAGCCAGTCGGGACGGGATCGCGCCGAGGAGGCGGAAGAACATTACCTCGAGGCGATCAAGCGGGCGCCGGCGCTCGTCGTGCTCCGCGGCCGCTATGGTTTTCACCTGCTCCGCCACGGCCAGGCGGACAAGGCCGCCGATGTGTGGGAGGAGACATTCCAACGCAAATGGTACGATGCCGACTCGCTGGTGGCCCGGCGCCTGCTCGCCAAAATCCGCGAGGCCCAGCAACCCTCGCCTCCGCCCGTCCCGCCGGCGACCGACACGCCGCCCGCCCCGTTGCCGGCCCCGGTCCCGGCGCCGGACACGCCCGTGCTCCCCGTCCCGGTTCCCTCCGAAACCGCGGTCCCGCCCCCGGATCAGCCCCCCCCGACGCCCGATCCCGTCCAGACTCCGCCAAAACCCGAAACACCAACGGATCCGGAACCGCAGCCGGATGAGCCAGGCCGCGGACTGCTCTCGCTTCCCGATCCGCCGTGAGACGCCACCATGCCCGGTCCGGGGCAACGCGGGAAAGCTCCACCACCTGTGCCCTCAGCCCATGACTTGCTCGCGCGGGACGCCGCGCAGCTCGAAGACGCGCAGGATGGTTTCCTCGATGAGGTTGTTCGGGCAACTGGCGCCGGCGGTCACGCCGATGACGATGTTTTCGCGGCTGAGGAGTTTTTCGGCGTAGGTTGCCTTTTCCGCCCTGGCGTGCAGGTCGTAGTGGATGATTTCCGCGACGGAGGTGAGGCACTCGTGATCGCGAATGAAGAAGGTGGGGAGTTTCTCCTCGCCGATCTCGACGAGGTGGGAGGTGTTCGAGCTGTTGTATCCGCCGACGACGAGCAGGAGGTCGGGCGGCCGGCGCAGCAGGTCGAACAACGCGTCCTGGCGCTCCTGCGTGGCGCCGCAAATGGTATCGAAGAACACGAAATTTTTCTTCGCGGCATCCGGCCCGTCGCGATCGGCCACGGCGGCGGCGATGCGTCGCTGCATTTCCTCGGTCTCGCTCTTGAGCATGGTCGTCTGGTTCGCCACGCCGACGCGTTCGAGGTGGAGGTCCGGGTCGAAGCCGGCCGAGTGCGCGCCGGCGAATTTTTTCAGGAACGCCTGCTTGTCGCCACCGCGGCGGATGTACTCGCAGACGTAATCGCAGTCATCGAGCGTGAGGATGACGAGGTAGTGGCCGGAATCGTCCGGTCCGGTGGCGCGGGACGAGGTGGCGCGGGTTTCCTCGTGGGCGGCCTTGCCGTGGATGATCGAGGTGAAGCCGGTCTTGGCGTATTCGCGGACGCGGCGCCAGACGCTCATGACGTCGCCGCATGTGGTGTCCACGACCGGGCATCCTTGTTCTTCGATCTGGCGCATGGTGCGCGTCTCGGCGCCGAAGGCGGGCACGATGACCACGTCGTCGGGACCGAGCTGGCGGATGCGCTCCTCGGGCACCGGGTTCGGGAGAAATTCGACGCCCATTTCGCGGAGCTGGCGGTTGACCTCGGGGTTGTGGATGATTTCCCCGATGAGCCACAGCTTCTTGTCGGCAAACACCTTGCGCGCCGCGTACGCCAGGTCGATCGCGCGCTCCACGCCGTAGCAGAACCCGAACTGGCGCGCCAGCCGCACTGTGGTCGACCCGATGGTCAACTCGCCGCCGGCCTGGCGCACGCGGTCGACCAGCGGGCTGCGGTAATGCGATTCGACCTGCGCCTGCACGAGCGCCATCACGTCCGGCGTGCGCACATTCACCCGCTTCGGCCTGGAGGAGGGTGGAGACTGTGTGGCCGGGGTCATGGTGTGGCGGCGCGGTCGGGTGAGCGGGCTCGGGATGCCTGGGCGGGGCGGCCCGGTGGGCCGGTTACTCGAGCTGGCCTGACCCGCAGTGGAGGAAAATCTGGCTGCTGTTGAGCATGCTGGCCGGCCATTCCAGTGTCGGGCGTTCGTCCGGCTGGCTCACGGTGGAGGCGTATCTGGCGTCGAGCGGCTGGGAGGCGGCGATGTGGATCGGCGTGCCGGGGCGCACGAGGTTGAAGAATTTCGACGACACTTTCCACGGCAGCCGCACGCAGCCGTGTGACGCGGGGTACGGGTGAATCCAGCCGCCGTGGAAGCCGTAGGCGGGTTTGAATTCGACCCAGTTCGGCATCGGATACCCGGCGCCGGGGTTCGAGATGCGGCGTTTGTTCGCGATCTTGCTCGTCACGCGAAAGTTTCCTTTGGGCGTCGGATCGGAGGCGGTGCCGACACAACAGGCGGTCACCAGCAGCATGCGGTCTCCTTCCGTCACGTACACGCGCTGCGTGCCAGTGCTCACATACACTTTGACCGCCGCCGGATTTTGAGGCCGCTTCGCAGGCACGTCGTAATGCCCGCCCTGGACAGCGGCGGTGGTCGCGGGTTTTTTGGTGGCGCACTGCGTGAGCCCGGCCGCCAGGACCACCAGCGCCGCGGCGCGCAGGATCAGATGAGCAATTCGTGAATCAGACATGATCGGCCACCCATGGCCCAGAACCGCCGCGCTCTCAACCGGCATTTATATTTCACGGTTCACGGTTCACGGTTCACGGCTCTCACAAATGAATCGGTGCCGACTCCGTCCATCCTGCCTGGCCAACGCGCTCACGCGCTCCACCGTCGAAATCAAATCCTGACTCGCATGCCCAGCTCGACGACGCGGTTTTCGGGCAGTTTGAAATAACCTGATGGTGGTTGGGCGACTTTGGTGAGGAAGGCGAAGAGGTGTTCGCGCCAGGAGGCCATGCCGGGCTGGCGGGACGGCACGATCGTTTCGCGGCCGAGAAAGAAGGTCGCCTCGTTGGCATCGCACGCGAAGTCGTGCTGTGAGCGCGCGCGCCGGAGGAGCTGGGGCACGTCGGGCTCTTGCATGAAGCCGTAGTGGCCGGTGATCCGGAAGACGCCATCGCCCAGCGGTTCGATCTCGACCTGGTCTTCGCGGGCGACGTACGGGACGTTGTCGGTTTCGAGCGTGAGGAAGATCACGCGTTCGTGCATGACCTTGTTGTGTTTGAGATTGTGGAGCAGCGCGATCGGTGTGCGGCCGCGGCTTCCGGACATGAAGACGGCGGTGCCGGGCACGCGCACCGGCTGTTTTCCGCAGGCGAGGCTGGCCAGGAAGTCTTCCTGTGAGAGCGCGCTTGCCTCCTGTTCCTTCAAGATGAGCCGGCGGCCTTTGCGCCACGTCGTCATCACGGTGAAAAGCAGCGCGCCCATCACGAGCGGGAACCACCCGCCGGCCGGGATCTTGCTCATGTTGGCGCCGAAAAACGCCAGCTCGACCGCCAGCGCCACCGCCACCAGCGGCAGGACGCGCCCGAGCCCCCAGCCCCATTGCCTGCGCGCGGCGAAATAAAGCAGCACCGTCGTCACGATCATCGTCATCGTCACCGCAATGCCGTAGGCCGCCGCCAGCGCCTTCGAGTTCTTGAACCCCAGCACGAGCCCGATACTCGCCAGCATGAGCGCCCAGTTCACGAGCGGCACGTAGATCTGCCCGCGGGTGTGCGCCGATGTGTGGCGGATGCTCACGCGCGGCAGGCACCCGATCTGGTTCGCCTGAAGCGTCAGCGAGTACACCCCGCTGATCAGCGCCTGCGAGGCGATCACCGCCGACACGGTGGCCAGCACCACCAGTGGCAGCCGCGCCCCGTCCGGCGCCATCATGAAAAACGGACTGAACTCCGGATCCGCAGGAGCCCCGGGGTGCGCAAGCAGCCAGGCCGCCTGTCCGAAGTAATTCAGCAGCAGCGCGGGCAGCACGATCCAGATCCACGCCAGCCGGATCGGTTTCGCTCCGAAATGGCCGAGATCCGCGTAGATCGATTCCGCTCCGGTGACGACCAGCACCACCGAACCCAGCACCAGATACCCGTGCCATCCGGAATCCAGAAAGAAGTCGATCGCGCACCAGGGGCTCAGCGCGAACAGCACTTCGGGCTGGCGGACGATGTGGGCCAGCCCGAGCGCCGCGAGCACCGCGAACCACACCACCATCACCGGCCCGAAAACCCGGCCGACCTTGTCGGTGCCCAGCCGCTGAAACGAAAAAAGCGCCGCCAGAATCACCACCGTGATCGCGATGACCATTTTCTGGTCCAGCCCGGCGGCCGTTTTCAGCCCTTCGACCGCGCTGAGCACGGAGATGGCCGGCGTGATCATGCCGTCGCCGTACAACAACGCCGCCCCGCACACCCCGGCCAGCAGCAGCCCCGGCGCCACGCCCGGCCGCGCTCCGCCGATCGCCAGCGACAGCAGAGCGAGCACGCCGCCCTCCCCGTTCCGGTCCGCTCGCAACACGAACACCATGTACTTGCCGGCCACCACGAGCACCAGAGCCCAGAAAATCAGCGACAATACGCCGAGGACATGGTTCGCGCTGACCGTCACCGCATGCACGTTGTGTCCCACATCGAAGCACTCCTTCAGCGCGTAAAGCGGGCTGGTCCCGATGTCGCCGAAGACGACACCCAGCGCACCGACCATAAGCGCCCGCCTGCCGGGCCGGCCATCGGATTCAGAACTGGCCATAGTCAATCGCTTCGTCGCGCTGCCTCGTGATCTCAAATCTCAAATTTCAGATTTCACATCCCACTCGACGCGATGCGTGAGCATTTCGTCCCGGTCGAAATCGAACCATGCCCGGAAAAAGCGCCCGGCGAGCACAGGACCCAGCCAGTGCCGGTCGTCGGCCCACATTTCATCGTACGGGAGCGCGTCGAGTG